>JBJTUI010000426.1:0-3241 GCA_046080625.1 Elainella sp.
CAGCGATTTGATTGACTTGAGCGACTGAGACTATCTTACTTGTCTGGGATATCTAGGCGGACGGCAATAGAGATTTGCTGAAGAGGTTGGTGTTAGCCTCTAGCGCTTCAAGCGAGATTTGAGGGTACGCTCCAGTCCAGGTCGATCTAACTCGCAAGTTTGGCCGATCGCTGCTGATAAGGCGCTTCTGATAACGGTTCTCCAGAGATCCACCGCTATGGCAAATCAACGTCCCGGTTTTTTAAATGGTGTTGTCCCTAATTTAGGAGAACTTCCGGTCGAGCTGCCCCTGGCCGATAACCAGGGCGTCCGGGTGGCCGATTTAGTGCGGAGTGTCGTCACCGACCCCGACCCCAACGATCCGCGCGGTCTGGCGATCACCAGTCAGGACAGCCAAAACGGCAGCTGGCAGTTTTCCACCAACGGCGGTGCTGCCTGGAGCAGCCTGGGCGCAGTATCCGACAGCAACGCCACCGTCCTGCTGGGGGAATGGGTGTTGTTCGACCCCAGTCGCGGCACTGGTCCGGCTGCCCAAGGCTTTGTGTTTCCGAACGTCGATCTGAGCTTTCCGTTCAATCTGGCCAGCGAAGCGATCAGCAGCAGCGCCACCCTGTTGGACACGACCACGGGCGGCGACAACTCGATCTACGCCGGATACAGCAGCCTGACGACAGCGGGCGACAAAGTCAATCCAACCTACCCCGATTTGGATCGCACCGCCGGGTTCAGCCTCCAGTTTGGAGCCCAGATTCTGGAGGAGCAGCGCACCAACCCCAACCGCGCCGGATTCAGCGTAATTCTGCTCAGCAGCGACAAACGCGGAATTGAGCTGGGATTTCAGCAGGCCGAGGGCGGCAGGATCTTTGCCCAATCTGACGGCACCACCCCCAACCCCGCCGATCAATCCAACGGTCAGCCCAACGGCCTGTTTGTGGCGGCAGAAAGTACGGCCCATAACATCAATTTGGCTACCGACTACCGCCTGACGATCCAGGGCAACAGCTACCGCCTGTTTGCCAACGGCAGCCCGATCCTGACCGGCCCGCTGCGCGACTACAGCCCATTCAGCGGCGCAATTGACCCCTACGAAAGGCCCAATCTGGTGTTTCTGGGCGACGACACCACCTCGGCCAGGGCCAGGGTCAGCCTCAGCCGCGTTGCTCTCCAGACCGAAAACCGCATCCGATTTCTGCCCAATTCCGGCTTTCTGGGGACGGCCAGCCTGGGCCTGCGAGCCTGGGACGGCAGCGACGGCAGCCCCAACGGCAGCACCGCCGTGAACACCAGCGTCAACAGCACCAGTCCGGGTTCCACGGCCTTCAGCCCAACCGTCCAAACCGCCAGCGTCACGGTCACAGCGCCCGACCTGCCCAGCCTCTTGGTCAACGACATCACGGTCCTGGAAGGCAACAGCGGCAGCACAGATGCCCTATTCACGATCTCGCTCAGCGGCCCCAGCAGTCGGCCAGTCAGCGTCAGCTACCAAGTTGTCAGCGGTACGGCTACCCCAGGTCAGGACTACAGAGCCCTGCCGCCAGCCGCGCTTTCGGGCACAGTCAGCTTTGCCGCTGGGGAAACCAGCAAAACCGTTCCAGTGTCAGTACTGGGCGACCGGCTGGCCGAACCCACCGAAACCTTTAGCTTGCAGCTCAGCAGTGCCGTTAGCGCCCGTCTGGCCAAACCCAGCGGTGTCGCCACGATTCAAAATGACGACGGCTCGCCTGAAGATCCGTCTCCGGGGCAGCCGCTGCGGCTAGTGGGCACGGCAGGTCGAGATCAACTGCGAGGGCAGGCGGGCAACGATACGCTGTTGGGTTTAGCCGCAACCGACCGGCTCTGGGGCGAGGCAGGCAATGATCTGCTGCTGGGCGGCCAGGGTAACGACCGGTTGACAGGCGGGACGGGCAACGACCGACTGCGGGGCGGAGCGGGCCGCGATACCTTCCGGTTTACGAGCCTGGATGACCGGGTCGATCGAATCGAAGATTTCGAGGCGGCGAAAGATCTGATCGATCTGCGTCCGCTGCTGTCTCAACCGGCGTTTGGCGGCAGTCGATCTACCAAAGCTCAATTTGTGCGGCTGGTGCGGCTGGGCAACAGTACCCAGATCCAGATCGATGCCAACGGCAGCGCCAAAGGCAGACCGTTTACGCCGCTGGCTCTGCTGACAGGCGTTTTGCCCGATCAGGTGCGACCTGGGATACTGTTTTAGCGAAATCTGTTTTAGCGAAAGCAGCCCTGTTTAGCGAAAGCAGCCCAGCACGGCTAGGCGGTTGGGCCAGACATGGATGTCGCTTCCTTGCCTTTGGTAGCAGCCAGGGCAGCCACTTCTCGGTCGATGAAAAATAGTCCCTGTCCTTCAGTACCAATCAGTTTGATTTTGTCGAGAATGCCCTTGAACAAAAATTCCTCCTGGTGCTGTTCTGCCACATACCACTGGAGAAACTGCACCGTAGAATAGTCCGATTCGCTGGTGGCCAGATGCACAAGTTCGTTGATTTTGCCGGTGATCAGCTGTTCATGGGTATAGATCTTTTCGAACATCTCCTGCAACGAATTAAATTCCTTGGGGGGTGCTTCCATGCCGCCCAGAATCGCGAGAGCGCCCGTTTCTTGCAAATAGCTGATTAGCCGATGCATGTGGGTCATTTCTTCCGTGGCGTGCTGGTTCAAAAAAGTGGCACAACCATCGAAAGCTTTGTAGGCACACCAGGAGCTCATCTGGAGGTACAAATGGGAAGAAAACAGCTCCAGATTGATCTGGTGATTCAATCGATCGATCATCGTTTGGGATAACATGTTCAGTCTCCTACATAAAATTAGCTGGCTGGGGATAGGTTCCAACCCTAAACCGCCTCCAGGAGAGTTTGCCCTAAGTAATTGGCTTTCGACGGCACTCCCGGCAGGGCAAAGAAGAAACCGCCGCCCAGGGGTTTGATATATTCTTCCAGGGGTTCACCGTTCAGCCGCTCCTGGACGGTGATAAAGCCGCGCTGGAGATCGGCCTGGAAGCAGATAAACAACAGCCCCATATCCAGCTGGCCCGCCTTGTTGATGCCGCGCGAATAGTTGAAGCCGCGCCGCAAAATCAGGCCCAGATCAGAGTCATCAACCTCCGGCAAAGCCGGAGGCTTGAGCATATGGGAGCCGCTCAAAGCGGCTTACCATTCATCAGACAATCGCAGTTGGTCAATTCGTTGATCCTCTATCTCCTGTTGCTCAATGTACCGTCGTACCATCG
>JBJTUI010000427.1:0-6559 GCA_046080625.1 Elainella sp.
ATGTGTTTATCTCCTACGGTTTGGTTCAAGCCACCGTGGGAGTTACTTTACCTGCGCTCCGGAACTCCGGGAACGCTCAAAGCTGGTCAAGTCGCACTGGTAGAACCAGTGGCTTACCTTCTGAGCTACTGACAAGTTACGATGCTGAAATGAGAATCTAATCAAATTCGCTTATACCGGCTCCAATATCCTGCTCTATGGCTTTGACGGAATCGCGAATGGAATAGGGGAGTCATCTATGAACAGGCATCAGCTCACAGAACCTGAATGCCATCGGAGAGGAAGTGCTGGTACCCAGCTTGTGGTTTCAAAGCCCATTGTTTCAAAGCCCATTGGTTTTGCCCCAATTTTTAACTCAACCGATCAGCCGCTAACCGCGCTGCCGAGCATAAGTCGTCTAAACAAAAAAGTGGGAGTTTGAGGGCTGCGCCTCCAGCAGAGGGCAATCCCCCGCCCCTTGGGTCTAACTAAACCCAGCGACTTAGCCTTTTAGCGATGGAATTCCGGATGGGAGGAACTGAGCCTGTAAGAGTGCTTGGAACTAGCAATTGAGGCGGAGGGCCTGGATCTCGTCCCGATTTTTCTCTGGTTCACCTCAAGCTTCGCCAAGATTTGCTCAGGCCAGCTCCCTGTTGAGCCTGATAAAACTAGATGTAAATAAACCTGGTGTAAAACCGAATACGTAATATCAACAACAGCACCGTCAGGGCCATCCAGCTAGGAAGAGCGGCCATTATTTACCCTATCTGAGTTGCTCTGTCTGGATGATTTTATCTGGCTGACAGCCAATTTCCTATTCAAAAAACGCTCAGTAAAGTGTCGTGATGGGAGTGACCCCTACGGAGAGACGTGCGAAACTGGGATACAAAGGGTTTGACGATCTGGGACTACAAAGACCACTGGGGATGCGGCTTAGGTGAGAACTGCTCGCTTTGGAGGCAGCTGGCCCAGTTAGCTGATTCAGCTGGTTAAGCATATACATCAAATTCGTCAAGAATCCGGACAATTCGCTGTGGCTTCAAGTAAATTTACTCAATCTTCAGCAACTCTTCAAAAGATTTCCTATGGGGATGGCGCTCTATCCCACATTTGTTGGAAAGATAATGGTAGCAGGGTGTTGCAACCAGCCTCTGGGATCTCCAAACCCTAATCGATGATGAAGCGAGTGATGCGGCATGAGCTATTGCTTAAAACCGACCTGTTCTAATCCAGTCAATTCATCCCAAGCTGAAATCTGTCAGTCTTGCGGCTCGAAGCTGCTGCTCCGCGATCGATACCGGGTGATCCAGGCTCTAGGACAGGGAGGCTTTGGTGCCACTTTTTTGGCCCAGGATGATAAGTTACCGGGTAGTCCCTACTGTGTGCTGAAGCAGCTGCGTCCGGCTGCCACCTCTCCCCATGTCATGCAGATGGCTCGCGATCTGTTTCATCGGGAGGCCCAAACCCTGGGCAAGGTGGGCAATCATCCCCAGGTGCCCCGGCTGCTCGCCTATTTCGAGGCCAACAACGAATTTTATTTGGTTCAGGAATACATCAGCGGCTCGACCCTACAGCAGGAGGTCAAGCGCTCGGGGCCGTTTAGCGAGGCGGGCGTCAAGCAGTTCCTCAGCGAGGTGCTGCCGATGCTGCAATACATCCACAGCCAGAAGGTGATCCATCGCGACATTAAACCAGCCAACCTGATTCGCCGTTCCCAGGACCGCAAGCTGGTGCTGATCGACTTTGGAGCCGTCAAAGATCAGGTGAATCCAGAGCGGATGGGAGCCTCTGAGCAAACCGCCCTGACCCAATATGCCATCGGAACGCCAGGCTATGCGCCGCCTGAGCAAATGGCCATGCGGCCCGTCTACGCCAGCGATATCTACGCGCTGGGCGTCACCTGCCTCTACCTGCTGACCGGCAAATCCCCCAAGGACATGGACTACGACCCGGCTACGGGTGAAATTCTCTGGCGAGAGCAAGTTCACATCAGCGATCACCTCACCGATGTCCTGAAGAAAATGCTGGAGGTTTCGGTGCGGCATCGCTACCAGAACGCCACCGAAGTGCTGCGGGCGCTCGATCTGGAGCCTTACCTCGACAGCCTAGCCAAGAGCATGGTCAGTCAGCCCAACCGGACGGGACGCTCCCTGCCCCATTCCGGTGAGGGAAGTGATTCCAGTAATCCCAGTTCCCCTTCTTCGCCCAGCGCCCGGATGGCAGCAGCTATTCGAGCCCGACAGGCCAAATTGCCCGCAGATGCGATGCTGTCGGAGGCCACCACAATTCAACCCGGCTCACCCCGACGGCGAGCAATGATGCAGGCGGTCAATTCCCTTACCTCTTCCAATTCGCGCGGCTCAACCGGCAGCCCAGCCACTGTGGTTCCTAAACCTTCTGCTGCCGATTTGCTCTCTACCTACGCCAAGGGCAAGCGCGATTTCACCAGCTATGACCTGAGCCTGCTCAATTTAACCAAGGCCGACCTTTCGGGGGCCAATTTTCACCAGGCCAAGCTGCAAAAGAGTAACCTCCAGGGCGCTAATTTACTCAACACCGACTTTGGCCGGGCCAGCCTGAATCAAGCCAGCCTCAAAAACGCCCGCCTAGCCCGTGCTTACCTTAACCATGCCGATTTGGCCGGAGCCGATCTGCGGGGAGCTGACCTCAGCTATGCCCACCTCAGTAATGCCAACCTGCGCGGAGCTAACCTCTGTGGGGCCGATTTGACCGGGGCCAAAGTCTCGGATGAACAGCTCGCGACCGCCCGCACTAACTGGGCTACGATTCACCCCAGCGGCAAGCGCGGCCTCTGGTAGGTTGGCCTCTAGCAAGTTGGCCTCTAGCAGGTTGGCTTCTAGTAGATTGGGCTCCAGTAGACAGGTTCGCGGGTCAGCGGTTCTGCCCTAGCCCCTAAAGACGCTAAGCTGGTGAACAGATTTTCACTGCTGTTTCTCTATGCCTGAATCTGGTTCTTCCCAGCCGACCCGCAAGTTGGGCCGCATCGACCCCAAGCTGGAGCCCGAACTCTATGCCCAGCTGCGAGCCGAGCTGAAAACGCCCTACCGGGGACTGCGGCAGTTTATCTACGCTGGCTTCGGCGCATCGGGCTTTATCGGCGCGTTCATTTTCCTGATGCAGATTCTGGCAGGCCGTGAGGTCAACGCTGCCCTGCCCAACTTTGCCCTACAGGTGGGTGTGGTGGCTCTGATGGTCTGGCTGTTTCGCCTGGAGCAGCGAGCCAGCAAACGTTCCGGTAAAACTCCCGGCCAGCGTTAGCTGCTGATTAAGGGATTATTAAGAAAACCTTAAAATCTCGGAAAGAGTTTGGATCTTCTGCCATTCTGGATAAGGTTGAAATGGGGTCAGCCGATATAAAGACCCTAATCATAAATCTGATTGCGTTAATCACATTTGGATTAATCGCGATTGCATTAATTGGATTGAATATCAGTGAAACGCCAGTATCCTGAGTAGGAAGCTGGCGTTTTGCATGATTGGGCGTCCCAAAGGAGTGACTGCTTAAACGGGCCTGTTTGCATCAACGTTGCCCAATCTAGAGTGCGGTCGCAAGAAGCAGCGGTAGGGTATGGAGACAATTACAACTGAAGTTCTGGTCGTGGGAGGCGGCACTGGAGGCGTTGCGGCTGCTCTACAGGCTGCCCGTCGCGGAGCCCGCACGGTGTTAGTGAGCGAATCGAACTGGCTGGGCGGCATGTTGACCAGCGCTGGCGTCACGGCTCCCGATGGTCTAGAGCTGCTGGCCTTTCAAACCGGGATTTGGGGCGAATTTTTGCGGGAGCTGCGCCAGCGCCAACCCCAGGGGCTAGACCACGCCTGGGTCAGCTTCTTTACCTACGAACCCCGCATCGGAGCCAGGATTTTTGCCGACTGGGTGACGGCGCTACCCAACCTGCACTGGATTTGGGGGCAGATACCCCAGGCTGTGCAAAAGCAGGGTGAGCGGGTTACGGGTGTGCGATTTCAGGACTATCAGGTCACGGCCCAGATCACGCTCGACGCCACCGAACTGGGCGATCTGCTGGCTCTGGCAGAAATTCCCTACCGCTGGGGCTGGGAATGGCAGTCGGAATGGCAGGAAGCGAGCGCGCCAGTCCATCCCAATACGATGACGCAGACCTACGCGGTGCAGGCTCCCACCTGGGTGTTTGGGCTGCGCGATTTTGGCCCAGAGCTAGCCCCTGCGCTGCCCCCGCCCGACTCAACCGCCAGCAGCCTGTTTGACCGCACCTGGGAGGGCTATGGCCCTGAGCAGTTTTTGAACTACGGGCGGCTGCCGGGAAACTGCTTCATGATCAACTGGCCTGAACAGGGCAACGACTACGGCCTACAGGCCAACCGGCTGATCGAGTCAGACAGGGCTCGACAGGACTTCTGGCAAGAGGCCCATGCCCATGCCTACAGCTATGCCTGCTGGCTACAGCACCAGCTTGGGCGGCGCTACGGGTTGGCCGCCGATCTGTTTCCTGGCGATGCCTACCCGGCTGGCAGGTTTGCCCTTGGCGGCGGGGCGTTTGCCCTCCATCCCTACTACCGAGAAAGCCGCCGACTGGTCGGGCAGACTACCATTCGCGAACAGGACATTCTGCCCGTCAGCGGCGGCCAAGCGGCCTCTCTCCCCTGCGATGCGGCGGGCGAGGTGCGGGCAATTGCCATCGGCAACTACGTCAACGATCACCACTATCCCGGCTTCCGGCTGGCGCTCCAGCCCAAGTCGATGCGCTGGGGCGGACGCTGGACCGGCACCCCGTTTGCCCTGCCCTACGATTGTCTGGTGCCCACGACGACGACAGGACTGCTGGTCTGCGAGAAAAATATTTCGGTTTCCCATATCGCCAACGGCGCTACTCGACTCCAGCCCACGGTACTGGGCCTGGGCCAGGTCGCCGGAATGGCTGCGGTGCTTTGTGTGGAACAGGGATGTCAGCCCCAGGAACTGCCGGTGCGGCTGCTGCAATCTGCCCTGCTGCAAGACCCAACCGCGCCGCTGGCGGTCCTGCCCCTGTTTAACCTGCTGCCCGGTGACCCCGACTGGCGCTACTGGCAGGACTATTACCTCGACCATCCAGACGCCTATCCGGCCAGCGGCTACGCACCTCGCTCGCCCGAGCTGTCCCAAACTAGTCGGGCAGAAACATCGGTCTGGATAGGGCTGTTCGAGCAGCGCGGCGTTCAGGACTACGGTTTGCAGATCGAGTCCCAGACTGCCCTTGTCCAGCTGGTGACGCTGCATCCAGAGATAGATCGGCAGCTGCTGGACTTCGAGGCGGGGCAGAGGGTGCAGGTTTGGGGCAGGCGCAACCGGGCGGGCAACTGGCTGCTGGTGGAGGCGATTGAGTTGAAGCTATAATTCCGCAGAAATTAGCCCGCCGGATTCGAGCTAATAGAGTTGTGGGGTCAGCAGGTATGGCCGCTATTTCCGCAAAACCTACGGCTCAATTGCCTCAGGAGTCGCCTGAGAGGTATTGCTTGAAAGGTGTCGTCTGAGGTCTAAAGCAGCTAGACTGCTCAACAGTTAGGTTTACCTTCGCTGTCATGACTGCCACTCAACCTGCCGATTTGTCCGCCGATTTGCCCGATTCGGCCTTAGCTCAGCCCCCAATCGCCCAGCCTGCAATATCCCAACCCACAATCAAGTTTTTGCAGCAGCCCACGAGTCCGGCCTGGATCGAGCAGGCGCTGGCCCATTTGGATACGGTGTTGCTTGACCATTCCCACTGCGAGCGCAAGGCGGCTGGCGTCGCCCTGAATCTGATGTTTCGCTATCCTTCCAGCACCAGGCTGGTGCGGGCCTTGACCGCGATTGCCCAGGAAGAGCTAGAGCATTTTGAGCAGGTGAACCAGTGGCTAGAGCGGCGCGGCATTCCCCTGGCTCCCCTGTCGGCTCCGCCCTATGCCGCCGGACTGCGGGCCGAAATTCGTCCCCAGGAACCCCTGCGGATGCTGGATTCGCTGCTGGTGTCGGGGTTGATCGAAGCACGCAGCCATGAGCGTCTGGGCCTGTTGGGCCAGCATTGCCCTGAGCCAGAACTGGCTCGCTTCTATCGCGGCCTGATGGCCTCGGAGGCACGACACTACGGCATCTACTGGACCCTGGCCACCACCTATTTTGAACGCGACGAGGTGGACCAACGGCTGGCCGAACTGGCGGCGGTGGAAAGCCAACTGCTGGCCACGCTGCACCCTGAGCCCCGAATTCACAGCTAGATATATGCAGCACGATTCCTATCGAGACTTTTTGATTCGTGACTGGCAGCCCACCGACCGGGAAGCTGCGGCAGCGTTGATTGCTCAAGTGCTGGCCGAATATGGATTGGCAACCTGTGGGCTTGCAACCGAACCGAGTGGGGCCGATTGGGACGTGCTGCATGTAGAGGCCGCCTATTGGCAGCAGGGCGGCGAGTTTTGGGTGGTAGAGCAGCAGGGCCAGCTGGTGGGAACGGCGGGCTATTACCCGATTTCGCGGGGCCAGCAGGCGGTGGAGATTCGCAAGATGTATTTGCGGCCAGAAGTGCGAGGCATGGGGCTGGGGCGCTACCTGTTGAACAAGTTGGAACAG
>JBJTUI010000428.1:0-3898 GCA_046080625.1 Elainella sp.
GGTTCGGTTGCGGGCATGGCTGACGGATACATCTACACCAGTCGTTTATTACACGATTACTATGTCTCAAACGAATGCCGCACGCAATCGGGTGGCTCGCAACAAACGCTCCACCCCCTGGATTCACCGCTGGTCGCGCCCGATTATGGCCGGGGTCGCCACTCTTGGCGCGGTCGTGACCGCCTACATGACCTACACCAAGCTGACCGGCAGCAAAACCGCCTGCCCGATCGAAGGCTGCAATATTGTCCTCAACAGCCCCTATGCCAATGCCTTCGGCCTGCCGCTGGCCCTGTTTGGTCTGCTGGCCTACCTGGCCATGATTGGCTTTGCCGTCGCCCCAATGCTGCTGAACGGGTCAGAGCAAAAGCGCCAGCGAGAAGAGGTCGAGCGCTGGACGGGCTATTTCCTGTTCTGGGGCGGCACGGCCATGGTGGTGTTCAGCGCCTATTTGATGCTGCTGCTGGCCTTTGCGATTAAGGCGGTCTGTATCTACTGCCTGATCTCCGCCTTCTGTTCGGCGACGCTATTCGTCCTGTCGATTATTGGCCGCGAGTGGGAAGAAGTTAGCGAGCTGATTTTTGGCGGGCTGATTGCCTTCACGGTGATGGGCGTCGCCTCGCTGGGCCTGTTTGCCACAAGCAACCCCCAGTTTGCCAAAGTCAATTCGGCCTCGGACACCGCAGCCCAGGTGAATGTCGAGACGGCCTCGGGCGAATCAGAAATTGCCCTGGCCAAACACCTGAAGGAGACGGGAGCCAAGTTCTATGGCGCTTTCTGGTGCCCCCACTGCCAGAAGCAAAAACAGGTGTTTGGCAAGGAGGCGATGGAATTCGTGCCCTATGTCGAATGTTCTGAACCCGATCGGCGGCCTACGGTAGCCTGTCAGGTGGCAGACATCAAGGGCTATCCCACCTGGGATATCAACGGCCAGCGCTCGACTGGCGAGAAAAACCTGGCTGAACTGGCCGATTTGTCCGGCTATCAGGGGCCACGCGACTTCAAATACCAGCTGCCGCCCCAATAGCGTTTGCCTTGCGGCTTACCGTGGCTCGGTGCAGCACTCAGCTGTTCTGAATCGCCTGGTAGGCCGCTACCTGTTTTTGCAGCAAGAGCAGCCCCCGGTCGTGGATGCCCGCCTGGGCTAAAGCGGCGATTGTCTGGTTCAAATAGTCGGCAGCCGTGCCGAGGGCTCCCTGGGCTGTAGCCAGATGGCGCACTGTGGCGGCCTGATCGAGGTTGCCTGCGTAGGAGTCGCGGCTGCGGTCGATCAGAAAAGCAATCGCCAGCAGCGGGCCGGTTGGCGTCATCAGCTTCACCCAGCGGGGAATGTAGGAGGCGACCACCATTTCTCGTCGCCAGAGCAGCAGCATCTCCTGGTGCAGCAGCTGGGGTGCAATCCGGTAAACGACGCCCCGACAGCTGCCGCCCCGATCCAGCCCCAGCATCAGGCCCGGATTTTCGGGTGTGCCCCGGCCCAGCGGCGTCCAGAGACAAAACCGGCGGTGAAACCCATGCACTGTGCCCACCTGCCGTTCGGTATATTCGATCACCGGGTTCCAGATCAGGGAGCCGTAGGCAAACACCCAGACCGGCCCGCCCGGATTCTGGCTCAGGATAGCGGCAATCGAGTCCTGAAGTTCTGCTTCGCTCAGGACATAGAGGCCCAAATTGGCCTGGGCGATCAGCTGCTGTAGACGTCTATTTTCCAGGTCGGCGCGGGTCAGGGACATGACGGGGGGTGAGAAACAGCACTCTGGTCAGCTAGTGTAGCCTGTCTCACCGGGTTCAACTGTAAATCCGATTGCCGGGGCTAGGGCTCAACACCCAGCACCTGAGAAAGCCGCTGCTGGTCTTTAAAGCTCACCCGCAGCCGCCCGCTCTCGATATCCCGCACCCAGCTCTGGCTCTTGCCCAAATGACTTGCCAGGGCGCGCTGGCTCAGCTCCAGCCGTTTGCGGGCCGCCAGAATCTGCTGGCCCGATAGGGTACGCCGCTCGGCCTGGAGATAGCTCGGGCGCAGTTTTTGGGTGAGCGCCTGTTTGGACGCCTGCTTGGGCGCTTTGGCCACTTTACAGGACTGGCTTTCCCAATCCTCCGGCAGCTCAAAGCAGCGGAACCGGGCCTGCATCAGGCGCTGCCATTTGTCGCGGGGGGCCGCATCTGTCAGGCGAAAGTCTCTGCTGCCGTCTTCTGTCCAGAAGGCCAGGGCGGCTTCGGCATCGTCGGGCAGGTCGGCCAGTCTGGCCCAGAGGGGCTGGATTTCGATCGGGTAGGTGAGGGGGTCAAAGTGGGGCTTGAGGCCATAGCGGTTGAGCACTTCCAGGTCGCCCTCAAACGACCGCAGCAGCCGCTTCCGCTCCTCACGCTGGTTTGCTGCCCTGAGCAGCCGCTGTTCGCCGTAGGCAATCCGCATCAAGGTAGGAACCGTGATCCGCTGTTCTGCCCCCATGCGGGTTTTAAACAGCAGCCAGAGCATCATCCGGGCCACGCCTTCATGCTGCTGCCAGATGCTCATCACGTTCAGCAGCAGCGATTGGGGCAGGGTACCGTATTGGTAAAACTGGGTGCCAGCCCTGGCTCCCTGACGATTCAGGAAAACCTCAGCCCAGGGTCCGGCCTGGATCGTAAAGGTGAGCCCGGTCAGATGCTTACAGCCCTGATCATCTTCCTGAAAGTGATGCTGGGTTTTAACGAGCTGCCAGAGGGGGCTCTGGGGCATGGCGACCTTTTTGACCTTGCCCTGGGGCGACCAGTCCACCGCTACCAGCAAGTTACAGGGTTGCTCAACCAGGGTTTGAATCAGGGTGAGTTTGGCCAGTTTGCTCAAGTCTTTGCGCTTGCCCAACCCCAGGTAGCCAGAAATCTCCTGATCGTTCAGCGTAAAGCTCTGCTCCCAGGGGCGCTCCAGCGCAGTCGCATAGGCCGCATAGATCAGGTGCAGACAGGTGGCCCGGATATCCCAGACGGTGAGTGCTGCTTCTGCCGCTGCGGCAGCTAAACCCGAGGCATCGGTCTGGCTGGGGTCCGCCAGACAAATCGTGATCTCGCCCCTGCCACCGCTCACCTGACGTCGATGGCAGAGATTACCCGCACCATCGGGCTGCCAGGGCAAAGACTGGCGCTGAGCCAGCACGTTACAGGCTTCCCAGATCACGATAGCAGAAGCAAAAGAGTGGGTTTTGCCATTCAAAAACAGGCGCGGGCTGGTGCTGACTTTAGCATCAACTTTACAGCGGCCCTTCTTCGCTTGGAGCGGGATGGGCGCATCATTCAAGCAAGCGGCAACGCAGAGCGGCTGGTCATAGAAGCCCTCACAGTTGTTGCACAGAAGCGGGTCGATCCAGAGCTGCTGATCTTCTTGCTTGATCGCACCAGTTGGACAAAGCGGTAGACAGTCGTTGCATTGAGTGCAACGGCTTGTGACGGTATAGGCCATAGTCTCACGCCGTTATTCCAAGTTAGTCTATGGACACTATAGACAAAATCAATATTTATATTCATTGTTGGATTTGGTTAAACCAGAAGTGCAGCAAGGTACAGAGGCGAGACCCTTCTATAGGCAGGTACACCTCCCGATCTACACTATTACTGCCTGTGATTTCGAGTGTTCATTTATCTAGATCTAGTTCTAATTCAGAGATATTTCTCCTTTTGTTCAGAGAGAGCTATAAAAAAATTTCTTTACAATTCCTAAATTCGTTATACCTTGACGTTTTGGGGTCATTCAATCGTAGGAATAACGATCCATTGATTACTCTAGAGCGTGTTATGGACTTTTAGGATTCGTTAGAGTGGGAGTATGGAAAGAACAGCATACCCAACAGATGTCAGCGATGAGGAGTGGGCATTTGTCGCTCCATACTTAACCTTGATGACAGAAGCTGCCCCTCAACGG
>JBJTUI010000429.1:0-3324 GCA_046080625.1 Elainella sp.
CCTCGATCGAAACCAGCCTCATCAATTTGCAGCTAGCCATGCTTTGAGGCTATACCATGCCAACGCTATCTATAGCTTTATTCCAAAAAACGGCTGCTCTAGCCTCCGGGTCTCTCTTGCCATCGCCAATGGTTGCATCACCGATCTTAAAGACTTTAATTGGATTCATAAAAATAACGCCACTTTCAAAGCTGATCTTGCTAGTCTAGTGACTGCGAGCTATACCTTCACGATTCTGCGCTGTCCCTTTGCTCGTCTCGCAAGCGTCTACCTCGACAAAATTGTCAGCCGAACACCAGAAGTTTGGCAACTGCGAGATTCGCTGAAGCGAACCTTAGAGCCAGAAGAACTTACCTTCAAAGCATTTATCTCAGCGCTCACTCAACCCACAATACTTAAAAGCAATATCCATTGGCAGCCTCAGGTCGATTTTTTGGTGTATCAACAGTACGACGACTACTTTTGCTTAGAAAATTTCTCCCATGCAGTAAAGACACTACAAGAAAAAATAAACCTGACCGTCATAGATGCTAGACCTTTGACCAAACATGGAATCGATAGTTTAGAAAAAATAGAGGGTAATGATTTTTCGTCAGTTTCTCCTGCTGAAATTCAGTCTCTCAAATCATCAGGTCAATGCCCTAGCCCCCGCACTCTATATAATGAAGAGCTAATTGATACAGTAAAAACGCTTTTTAAAGCTGATATTGACCTTTATACTCAATTGTTTGGCCGACAAAACTTGATGTTTTCTTATAAGAAGTAAATTTTATCTGGAGAAAGTTCCTGTCTATAGATAAAGCCCGCTTTCAATTACTTGATGAAACAGAATCAGAGTAAGCACGAGTTTAAAGTTTATATTCCTATCTAGATACTGAGCTGGATATCTCAGTTTACCCTTATTTCCCCTAATGAGCTCAAGAGGATAGCTCCATGCGCATATGTGTGATCGGTACAGGTTACGTTGGTCTAGTAACAGGCGTCTGCCTTGCCAAAATTGGCCACAATGTCGTCTGTGTAGACAACAACGAAGAGAAGGTCAAGCTGATGCAGGCCGGCCAGTCTCCGATTTTTGAGCCGGGACTTTCTCAAATTATGCAAGAAGCTATAGAGAGTCAGCGCATTCAGTTTACAACCGATCTGGCAATGGGCGTTGAGCATGGCCAAATCCTCTTTATCGCAGTCGGCACACCCGCTCTGCCCACTGGTGAAAGCGACATGCGCTATGTCGAAGCCGTAGCGCGCGGCATCGGTGCCAATCTCGGTGAAGACTACAAAGTTATCGTCAATAAATCCACCGTACCCATCGGCTCAGGTGACTGGGTGCGCATGATTGTCCTGGATGGGGTCAACGAACAGCAAAAACAGATGCTTGTGGCAGGAGGCGAACCTACTGTATCTCTGCCCCGGTCTAAACCTAACTTTGACGTAGTCAGCAACCCCGAATTCTTGCGCGAAGGCTGCGCCATCTACGACACCTTCAACCCCGATCGAATCGTCTTGGGCAGCGATAGCCCCGAAGCTATTGGCCTGATGAAAGAACTCTACGCCCCAATTGTGTCCCGCGAGTTTGCCGAAGATCGGTCGGCCCCTACCGTGCCAGTCATCGTCACCGATCTCAGCTCGGCTGAAATGGTTAAATATGCTGCTAACGCTTTTCTGGCCGTCAAGATCAGCTTCATCAACGAAGTTGCCAACATCTGTGACCGCGTGGGAGCCGACGTTACCCAGGTTGCTCGCGGTATTGGCCTAGATTCACGGATCGGCAGCCGGTTTTTGCAGGCAGGGATTGGCTGGGGCGGCTCCTGTTTCCCCAAAGATGTCTCAGCCCTGATCCATACGGCAGACGACTATGGCTATGACGCTCAGATCCTAAAAGCAGCCGTTGACCTCAATCAGCAGCAGCGGCTTATAGTGATTGAAAAACTTCAGCGTGTCCTGAAAATTCTCAAAGGTAAAACTATCGGTCTGCTGGGCCTTACCTTCAAGCCCGACACCGACGACCTGCGCGATGCCCCCGCTCTCGATTTGATCAAGCAGTTGAATCGCCTTGGGGCCAAAGTCAAAGCCTACGATCCGCTTGTCTCACAGACTGGAATGCGGCATGGCCTCTCAGACGTGATCGTTGAAACTAATCCAGAACAATTGGCTGACGGCTGTGATGCCCTGGTCCTCGTCACCAATTGGAAGGAATTCAAAACCCTTGACTATACCAAAATGATTGGCTTTATGAATAGCGCCGTGATTATTGATGGCCGCAACTTCCTTGACCGCAAAGCCCTAGAAGAGATCGGGCTCACTTACCTGGGTATTGGCTACTAGAGTAACCTCGGCGTCTGCTCACTCTGGTCCAAGCCGAATTTGTGAAGATACATCCCTTCATCATTTGAGTTTAAAAGATTCTACAGTTACGCAATTAGCTTCTACTGAAACGACGATTGTCCTACTTCATCTCAAATTTCGAGTAAATCCATGCCACCCCGCAAAACCGACCCCTACGCAAAACGAGTTAGAAGAGGTGCAAAAATCCACCTCCCTGCGGTCAACGATCCTACCCCAAAAGCAGTCGCTGGCAGGGGAAATATCACTGGCCAAGACTACACCAAATTCATCAAATGGACGCCTACCAAAATCGTAGTCTTTGCAATTTGCGTCTCCGCCCCCTACCTAGCAGCCGTCGCCGTACTCTGGGTCAAGTTTGGTTTTGGAGCTGCGATGGGTCTGCTCGCCCTCGGCCTCGGTGTCGCCGCCTTCATCGGCTTGATGTACTGGTTCGCTAAAGCCTCGCTATAGGGTGGGGAGATGGGGGTAAGAACGCCGTTTAGTCACCACGGCAATTCTAGAAGAACCGAAACTGGTGCGTCGAAATTAGGTCTGGGTCTACCGCATCTCAAGCCCGCCCTGATTCTCCAACCACCCCTCCAACTCAGCCCGCGTTGAGAAATCGAGTAGCGCCTCGCCCAAATCTTCCAGCGCCTCGACAGGCAGCCCAGAAACCCGCTCCACTAGCTCCGAGGGTAGCTCTCCCAATCGTCGCCGCAGCAGCCGCAGCACCAAGTTCACAGCTTCCGTCTGCTGTCCCAAAGCCTGCCCCTCAGCCCGCCCTTCAGCCTGCCCTTCAGCCCGCCCTTCAGCCCGCCCTTCAGCCCGCCCCAGAGCTTGCCCTTCAGCCAACGCTTCTGCCCGCCACTCTTGATAAGAGACTTCCAAGTAAAGAATGATCCAGTAGCTAGGGTGATTTGCCCGAGATTTCGATAAACCACTTCGGCAAATTGGGAAGGCGCTGCAATCGCTTCTCCACCTCCGCCATTGCCCGTTTACTGA
>JBJTUI010000430.1:0-2863 GCA_046080625.1 Elainella sp.
GAGATGGCTAATCTGTTCGAGCAGCTCAGCGTCAATTTGGATTGAAACGCTGACCTTGCCAGATAGAGGCTTGGAGTCAACACCAGGATCATTCATAAAGCTTGCAAATTGGGTAGCAACAGGTTAGTTAGAACGGCGTCCGGGTAAACGGCAGCGAAACTGCGGGTTGAGACGACTGACAGCGAGCGGTGGGAAGCGGTAGAAAACTGATGGATCAGCGACTAATTCAGAAACCAGCCAAGACGGACGGCACCAGCTATTGAATCGATTAAACGGAAGCTTAGTCCCGAGCGGCTCAGGCCCAGCTGCCCTGCTTCCAGACCGCTTCCAGACCGATAGCTGCTTCAGCCCTTGTTCGGGTGTTTAGGGAGCCTGAGAACCAACTTCTAATCTGACTAATCCAAGCTGAGCAGATTTGACCTGGACACGCCCGAGCTGGACATCCCGATCTGGGCGAGCACACAAATCCCAGCTATATCAAAATCTGGATGGGGTGAGGGCCACTAGAGGCAACTCTGGATTGGGGTCTGGATGCAGGCGGCAGCAAGTCGGTTAGGGGGAGCCAAACGGATCACTTTTCAATTAAACCGCATCACCCTTTAAATAGGATAGCCAACCCCATCCAAAGCCCGCCGTTCCAATGCCAGCTATGATGAAATGTTAAGGTTGAATCTAGCTGAGAGCAGAGGTCAGTAGCGGTTCGTTACCCCTGTTTGCCCCTGCCAGGCAGACTCACCCCGACCGACCGATTACAATATATTAAGCGAAGCTTGGGAAAGGGATTTTAGCAGTCCTGTACGGCAACATTTGCAGAACCCATGCAGTAATAGGGTCCAGAACAGGCCAGGTCGGCAATCCGGCTGTCATTCTCTGCTCCTGGGATCATGCCCGAGGCTCACTCCACAATTTATTCATAAGGTCTATCTCTGAAGTCTATGACGGACGTACCTGTCTCTCGAATTCGTAACTTCTCGATCATTGCCCATATCGATCACGGTAAATCGACCCTGGCCGACCGGTTGCTGCAAGTCACGGGCACCGTCAAAGAGCGCGAAATGAAAGACCAGCTGCTCGACAACATGGATCTGGAGCGGGAGCGCGGGATCACGATCAAGCTGCAGGCCGCCCGAATGAACTACACCGCCAAAGACGGGCAGCAGTACGTCCTCAACCTGATTGATACCCCCGGTCACGTCGATTTCTCCTACGAAGTATCGCGGTCGCTGGCCGCCTGCGAAGGGGCGCTGCTGGTGGTGGATGCCTCCCAGGGCGTCGAGGCCCAGACCCTGGCCAACGTCTATTTGGCCCTGGAGAACGACCTGGAAATTATTCCGGTGCTGAATAAAATTGACCTGCCCGGAGCCGACCCGGAGCGGGTGGCAGGCGAGATCGAAGAAATTATCGGGCTGGATTGCAGCGATGCCATCCACGCCTCGGCCAAGGAAGGGATTGGGATCAGCGAAATCCTGGAGGCGATTGTCGAGAAGGTGCCGCCGCCCCAGGACACGGTGGACGCGCCCCTGCGAGCCCTGATTTTTGACAGCTACTACGATGCCTACCGGGGCGTGATCGTCTATTTCCGGGTGATGGATGGCACAGTCAAAAAAGGCGACCGGGTTCGGTTTATGGCCTCCAAAAAGGAATACCAGATCGACGAACTGGGCGTTTTGTCGCCCAACCAGATCCAGGTAGAGGAGCTGCACGCCGGGGAAGTGGGCTATCTGGCCGCCGCGATCAAGTCGGTAGAAGACGCCCGAGTCGGCGACACGATTACCCTGACTGCCGCGCCCGCGCCCGCGCCCCTGGCAGGCTATACCGAAGCCAAGCCGATGGTGTTTTGCGGCCTGTTTCCTACCGACGCCGACCAGTTTGAAGACCTGCGCGAAGCCCTGGAAAAGCTGCGCCTCAATGATGCCGCCCTGCAATATGAGCCCGAAACCTCTAGCGCCATGGGGTTCGGCTTCCGCTGCGGCTTTTTGGGCCTGCTGCATATGGAAATCGTCCAGGAGCGGTTGGAGCGCGAGTACGACCTGGATTTGATTACCACCGCGCCTTCGGTCATCTACCGCGTCACCAAGATCGATGGCGAAGTGCTGATGATCGACAACCCCAGCCTGCTGCCCGATCCCCAGTACCGCGAGCAGATCGAGGAGCCCTATGTCCGGGTCGAGATGATTACACCGGAAGAGTTTGTCGGGGCGCTGATGGAGCTGAGCCAGAGCCGCCGGGGCGTGTTTGAGGACATGAAATACCTGGCCCAGGGCCGCACCACCCTGGTCTACGAAATTCCGCTGGCCGAGGTCGTCACCGACTTTTTTGACCAGATGAAATCGCGCTCGCGCGGCTATGCCAGCATGGAATATCACCTGATTGGCTATCAGGAAAACCCGCTGGTGAAGCTGGATGTGTTAATCAACGGGGACAAGGTAGACCCGCTGGCCACGATTGTGCATCGCGACAAAGCCTACTACGTCGGCAAAGCCCTGGTCGAGAAACTGAAGGAGCTGATCCCGCGTCACCAGTTCAAGATCCCGATCCAGGCGTCGATTGGCTCGCGGGTGGTGGCCAGCGAACATATCCCGGCCCTGCGCAAGGACGTGCTGGCCAAGTGCTATGGCGGCGACATTTCCCGGAAGAAAAAGCTGCTGCAAAAGCAGGCCAAGGGTAAGAAACGCCTCAAGGCAATTGGCACGGTCGATGTTCCCCAGGAAGCCTTCATGGCAGTGTTAAAGTTGCAGTAGGGGGTGCCGCCCTGTTTAGACTCGGAACCTTCAACAGCGAGGTTTCATATGGCAAAAGAAACAGCGAGCCCTGAGCCAGAGGCCACGGTTCAATCTCCAGCGCCGCTGATGCGGATTAAGCT
>JBJTUI010000431.1:0-7481 GCA_046080625.1 Elainella sp.
TTTTCTTCCCCACCACAACAAGCGAGGAAAAGCCATGACTACAGAGTTCAACGGACTGCTGCCCGATTCGCCTGCCGAAAAAGCGCAGATTTGGATTATTGGGACGAAAGAGCAGGTGCAGCATACGATCAACGAGTGCTATGTCAGGCGGCTGGCCACAGACCGCAGCCAGTTCACGCCAGTGTTTCCGTTTCCGTTCAGCAGCGGTAAGTATATGAGTATTCTGGTGCGCTAGAGCCCAACAGCCCCCGGCCCGCAAGCACTGGGGGCTATGGGGGGGTCACACAGGCTACGGGGCGGTCACGCAATGTACTGAGCGGATCTCCAGGGCATCTGAGATTAGACATACACCGCCAAATCGGTTCAAAATGGGCCGCAGGCTTTCCACCACAGGCGCTAGCTGGTCGGGTGAACAAATTGCCAGCACATAGTCATTCTCGCTCAGGGTAATGTCGGCATCGCTGGCCGTTCCCCGGATGCCCTCACTGCTGACGTTGCGGATCACGGTATAGCTCTTGACACCTGCCGCCTTCAGCGCCTGGATAACTTTCTCCAGCTCAATCGCGTCGGAGATAATTTCGATACGTTTTACCGCCTGCATGATGAGTCTCCTGAGAATTAACCAGACCCAAATCAGGGCCACAACAAATTGACGCCGTATAGATAGAGCGGAATGCCCACAATAATATTGAACGGAAACGTCACGGCCAGCGCAGTTGATACATAAAAACTGGGGTTAGCCTCGGGCACCGTCAGGCGCATCGCCGCTGGAACCGCGATATAGGAAGCGCTGGCGCAGAGCACACAGAACAGCAGCGCATCTCCTGGCGACATCTGGATCAACTTGGCAACCAGCAGGCCAAGCGTCGCGTTGGCGACCGGCATCAGCAGCGCAAACCCAATCAGGAACAGGCCCGTTTTCTCCAGTTCCTTAATTCGACGGGCCGCCACCAGCCCCATATCCAGCAGAAAAAAGGTGAGAACGCCATAGAACATATCCTGGGTAAAGGGACTCAGAACCTCCCAGCCGTGTTCGCCGGTCAATAAACCAATCAGCAGACTGCCCACCAGCAGGAATACCGAGCTGTTGAAAAACGCTTCGTGCAGCACCTCCGACCAGGAAAACTCCCGCTCGCTTGGGTTGACCGCAAACAGATTTACCAGAATTAGCCCGACGATAATCGCGGGCGACTCCATCAGGGCCAGGGCCGCCACCATATAGCCGTCAAAGGCGATGTCGAGCTGCTGGAGGAATGAGCCTGCCGTGATAAAGGTAACGGCGCTGATCGACCCGTAGGTCGCTGCAATCGCCGCCGCGTTGTAGGCATCTAGTCGGGTTCGCAGAATCAAAAAACTGTAGAGCGGCACCAAACAAGCCATCAGCACTGCCGCCAGAATCGTCAGAATTACCGCCTGGCTGACGCCGCTTTTGGCCAGCTCAACGCCGCCCTTAAAGCCAATCGCAAACAGCAGGTAGAGCGAAAACAGCTTGGGCAGAGGAGCCGGGATTTCCAGATCCGACTTGACGAAAACCGCCAGCATCCCCAGAAAGAAAAACAGCACGGGCGGATTGAGAATGTTGGAGAGAATCAGGCTGGTATCCATGCCTAATTAGCTCCAGGAAACCGAAGGAAATTCCAGCAAACGCAAATCGAATCGCAGATCGAACTTTGGCAGGTCATTGCAGAAGGTCTATAGGGCCAGCTTGATTGAGTTTTCCTATCATAAACCGATTTCACGATCGGTTTCGACGTTGCTCCACTGACCTGCCGAGCGCTGCTGACTATCGAAGGCGATGTTGTCGGATGAAATCAACCAGGGCATCGTAGCGGGGAGAACGGGCCTGATCGACATGCTCCAACACGCCCCAATAGCCCCATTTCATCGGTGGCGTGATGTCTGTGAAATTCATGAACAGGGTGCCGCCGGATGATTTCCAGGCGTCCAGAACCTTTTTGTAGATGCCGTACATTTCGGGACGGCGGTTGATCTGGGTGAAGAAGGGCGTCAGGCCGTCGTTAGTCGAATTGGCAATACTCTGGCCACCTTCATAGACCGTCAGCTTCAGGTTGCGTTTCTGGGCCACCTGCTGGTGATAGGTGAACAGGTCAATCGTATCGGGCACGCTGTCCTGGCCCTCTAGCTTACCGCCCTGCTCGATCTGGGCCAGCGCTTGCTTGATGCCGGTTTCGCCTGCCTTAGCCCAGGATTCGACCATGCTGCGGTTGGGGTCGTCGCCCAAACTGCCGCTGTAATAGCCCGTGATCGTGTAGGCGTCGATGCCCTGATAGCAGGGTTTGTTCCCTTCGGCCACCCAGAGCGGACAGTCGAGAGCTGCGGTTTCCAGACCTTTCCAGGCGGTTTGGGAAGAAATCAAGGAGATCACGCGCTGGTTGCCCAACACCCGCTTCCAGATTTCCGACATTTGGGCCGTGCGCATGCCGTACCACTGCATGTAGGAGTCGCCCTTGTCTTCCCCCCAGCGGGCTTTGCCTTGCTGTAGGGCGTAGTTGGCCTGACTGAACATCCAGTTCCAGACCTCGTTAGAAAATTCGACGTAGACCCGGAGGTTAGGATCGAGCCGTTCCTTCACCAGTTTGGCAAAGTTGGTCATGTACTCATCCGTGGCTTTGTGGGGCATGTTGAACCAGGGATGGGCGCGCAGACGGTTACAGAGTTCCACCATGATTTCGATCGGCACCCCCTTAAGGGCATAGGTCGCATCCCCCACCTGGGGCCGATCTCGCCATTCTCCCTGCTCAGAGTGATTGGTGCCCATCCAGTCCATGAATCGCAGGGTGCCAAATTGCTTGATCCGTTCCAGAAATAGCGGATTAAAAATCTCGGTAGCGTAAGTTTGCTCGTACTGGATGGGAACAACTCGAATGTTACGAATATAGTTCCCGGTTTTGTTCGGATCGGTCGAGCTAATGATCAGCTGAATTCCAGCTTCAGAAGGCGTGACGTTGATCAGATCTCGCCCAGGCCGAGAGGCGGGGTCTTTTCGGGCGTCAAAGTCGTAGTCAATCTGGCCTTCCCCATCGTAGAGCACCACATACTGGCCGCCGGGATAGCGCTTCAGCCCGTGATGGATCAGGGTTGCCACCCGGCTATATTCGGGCGGGTCTTCTGGGGCGGGCAGAGATTTTACCCAGCCCTGTTCATCCAGATCCAGCTGGTCATATTCGCCGGTTTCCCAACTGTTGCTACAGGGGCCTGCTGCGGGGCATTTGGTGATCCAGCGGCGGGCCGATTTGAACCCGTCGATGAACGGCATCTGGGGAGACCAGTCGGCAATTCCGGCCAAATTGGTGCCCACGCCCAGGCCAGCGGTGTCCGCGTAGCGCAGGGACGGATCATACACCTGATTTTGGGCCGAGCCCGAAAACGAGCAGGCAAACACCAGCGACAGGGTGAGGCTAAACAGAGCCAGCAAGACAAAGGGCCGAAACCGAACGGCCCGCAACTTTTGAGAGTGACGCATCAGAATTGCTCCTTGAAGGTGTCTAAAGTTATGGGCCGCTTGAGTTCAGCCGCTGATTTTGCAGTGAGCTGCCGGGCAGAGTCCTAGGCAGCAGAGTCCTAGGCGTAGACCTTGCGATAGTAGGCCTGGTATTCCTCCGACAGCAGCGGCTGCCACCAGTCGCGGTTGGCCAGATACCATTCCACCGTGCGACGCAGACCGCCCTCAACGGTTTCGGCGGGGGTCCAGCCCAGCTCGGTACGGATCTTGGTGGCGTCGATCGCATAGCGGCGGTCGTGGCCGGGCCGATCCTTGACGAAAGTGATCAGATTTTGGGACGGGCGGACGGGCAGATCGGGGGCCAGTTCGTCCATCAGCCCACAGAGCATCTGCACCAAATCGATGTTTTTGACTTCGTTGTTGCCGCCAATATTGTAGGTTTCGCCGGGCGTGCCGCGATGGATCACCACATCCAGGGCGCTGCAATGGTCGCCGACATAGAGCCAGTCGCGGACGTTGAGGCCATCGCCATAGACGGGCAGGGGTTTGCCCATCAGGATGTTGATACACATCAGCGGAATCAGCTTTTCCGGGAAGTGGTAAGGCCCATAGTTGTTGGAGCAGTTGGTGATCAGAGTGGGCAGGCCGTAGGTGTGGTAGTAGGCTCGCACCAGATGATCGCTGCCTGCTTTCGAGGCCGAGTAGGGGCTGTTGGGCCGGTAGGGCGTGGTTTCGCTGAAGCCGGGTTCGTCTGCCTCCAGGCTGCCGTAGACCTCATCGGTTGAGACATGGTGGAAGCGGAAATGGTCGGGTTGGCCAGCGCTGTTCCAGTGCTGCCGGAAGGCTTCCAGCAGGGTGAAGGTGCCAACCACGTTGGTCTGGACGAAGGCACCCGGCCCCAAAATCGAGCGATCGACGTGGGATTCTGCCGCAAAGTGGGCGATTGTATCGATGTTTTCTTCGGCCAGCAGGCTGTCGACCAAAGCCCGGTCGCAGATGTCGCCTGCCACAAACCGCAGGTTGGCCTTACCTTCCAGGCTGGCCAGGTTACGACGGTTGCCCGCGTAGGTCAGGGCATCCAGCACAATCACCCGGTCGCCGGGATACTGCTGACACCAGTGGTGGACAAAGTTAGAGCCGATGAAACCAGCACCGCCCGTGACAATAATTTTGCGCGGTGGTCTTTGATCAATTGCCATAGGAATTGCAAGGGATAGGTGGAATAAAATTCTGGAGAAGCGATTTCCCTAAACCCCCCTTTTTTAAGGGGGACTTCAAGCCACTTTTAGTTCGGTTCCCCCTTTTTTAGCTTGCTTCCCGCAGGGTAGGGGGTTAGGGGGATCTCCTAATTCAGCTCGATCTGGCAGTCGTCGCCAATCATGAACCGCAGGGCTTTGGGGCGACGGGGGGCTTCTTTCAGGTGGGCTCGCTGGCCAATCACGCTATCGACAATCCGGTGGTGGATGCCCTGGACGCTCGCCCCCTGCAAAATCACGCTGTGCTCTAGGTCGGCTTCAATCAGCGTTACCTGGTCGGCGATACTGCTGTAGGGGCCAATGAAGCAGTTTTCCAGACGGCAGTTGCGGCCAATCGTCACCGGACCGCGAATCGTGCAGTTGGTCACGGTGGAACCGGCCCCGATCTCGACTCGACCGATGATCTGGCTAGTAGGATCTACTTCGCCCTCAATTTTGGCCTGGAGGCAGGTGTCCAGAATCACCCGGTTGGCTTCCAGCAGGTCGTCTTTTTTCCCGGTATCAAGCCACCAGCCGCGAATCTGGCGGGCCTCCACCGATTTCTCCTGATCGATCAACGCCTGGATCGCATCGGTGATTTCCAGCTCGCCGCGCGGCGAGGGCTGAATTGCGGCAATCGCGCTGTGGATCACGGGTGAGAAGATATAAATTCCCACCAGGGCCAGATTCGAGGGGGGATTTTTCGGTTTTTCGACCAGCTGCAGCAGTCGCCCAGATTCGTCCACCTTGGCCACCCCAAAGGCGCTGGGGTTGTTCACCGGACAGAGCAGGGTGAGGGCATCCAGATCGGCAGCGTGGAACTGCTCCAGGAACAAATCCAGATCGCTCTGCACCAGGTTATCGCCCAGATACATTACAAATGGGTCGTTCTGCAAAAACGGCTGGGCAATTTTCACGGCGTGAGCCAGACCGGCAGGCTGGTCCTGCAAAATATAGGTGATATTGGCCCCAAACTGTTCGCCGTTGCCGGTTTTGGCCTTGACTTCTTCCCCGGTTTCGGGGCTAATAATAATCCCGATCTCGGTGATGCCTGCTGCCACAATCGACTCAATGCCGTACCAGAGAATGGGCTTGTTGGCCACGGGCACGAGCTGCTTGGCTCCCGTGTAGGTGAGTGGCCGCAGACGGGTACCCTTACCCCCAGACAAAATGATTGCTTTCATAGGTTATTGCAGATAGAGTTCGGTGAGCATCTGACGCAAACTCTGACGCCACTGGGGCGCAGGGGCTTGCAGAATCGACTTGATCTTCTGATTCGACAATACGGAATAGGCTGGACGTTGGGTGGGGGTCGGATATTCGGGCGTGGTGATCGGCACCACTCGCTCTAGGGTCAGCGGTAGGCCGAGGGACTTGGCTTCTTCAAAGATGGCAACGGCAAAATCGTACCAGCTGGCCGCACCGCTGTTGGTGAAGTGGTAGAGGCCGCTTAAGCTGCCGTCCAGAGAGAGGGTACCGGCTTCGGCAGCCAGGAAGTTCTGGGCCAGCGTCGCAATCGCTTTAGCAATATCGCCCGACCAGGTGGGTGTGCCGATTTGGTCATCCACGACGCGCACCTCGGGCCGCTCTGCCCCCAGACGCAGCATGGTTTTGACGAAATTGCCCTTGCCCTGGGCTCCATACACCCAGGCCGTGCGCAGAATCGCGTACTGAAACTCAGGATGTTGGGCCTGCACCTGCTGGATTTCCTGCTCGCCCGCCAATTTCGAATGGCCGTAGACGCCGAGGGGGTTAGTGGCATCGGTTTCCAGATAGGGGCTGCTCTTGCTGCCGTCAAACACGTAGTCGGTCGAGATGTGAATCAGCGGAATTTTCAGGGATTGGGCCGCTAGAGCCATCTGCTTCGGGGCAGCCGCGTTGACGGTAAAGGCCAGCTCAGGTTCGGTTTCGGCCCGATCCACGGCAGTGTAGGCTGCTGCGTTGACAATCAAATCAGGCGCAAAACTCTGGATCGCGGCCCCAATCTGGTCGGGCTGGGCCAGATCGATCTGCTGGCGACCCACGGCCACTACGGTTCCCAGAGCAGACAGGGGTTTAACCAGGTCGCGCCCGACCTGCCCATCCTGGCCAATCAGCAGAATCTGGGTCATGCGAACACCTCGGCATCCTGGCAGGGCAACCCCGCCTGATCTTTAGCCGAAACGGTCGGCTCAGCCGTCAGAGGCCAGACAATCGCCAGATCCGGATCGTCCCAGCGAATGCAGCGCTCGTGGGCCGGGGCGTAGAAGTCAGTTGCTTTATACAGCACTTCCGTCCGGTCGGCTAGAGAGACAAAGCCATGGGCAAAACCTGCCGGGATCCAGAGCTGGCGTTTGTTTTCGGCACTCAGCTCATAGCCTACCCACTGGCCAAACGTGGAGGAACTGCGGCGAATATCGACCGCCACGTCAAAGATTGCGCCAGCCACCACGCGCACCAGCTTGCCCTGAGACTGCTGGATCTGGTAGTGCAAACCGCGCAGCACATGGGCCGCCGAGCAGGAATGGTTGTCCTGGACAAACCGCACCTCTGCGCCCACCTTATCCTGGAAAATCTTTTCGTTAAAGCTCTCAAAGAAGAAGCCGCGTTCGTCGCCAAATACGCGCGGTTCGATCAACAGGACATCCGCAATTTCAGTTGGAATAATTTGCATCAAAACCTCTCACAAAAGCGACATGACCGAAAATTTCTCACCAAGGGCTACACTACCGGAAAACAACTCAGCCAACAATTTATCGAGCCCATTCACTTTTGTAGATGACCTATAGATGACCCAAGCAGAG
>JBJTUI010000432.1:0-6432 GCA_046080625.1 Elainella sp.
GCCTGCTGCTGGCAGCAGCAGGCCCGTGGTAAAGGGAATCCGCAGCTGACCGGCCCAGTCGAGCTGCTGAATCCGCAGGGCGGGGCTTTTGCTGGGGGCGTGGCGATGTACGGTCTGCATCAAGGCGGGGGTAATTTGCTCCAGCATCAGCCCCAACGAGACATTCAACTGCTGAAGCCGCTGCATTTCGGCAAAGCTAAGCGGGCCAGCGTTGGTGTGGGGCAGAAAGCCCAGCGACAGGGCGAGTTCCCCCAGGTCATAGAGGCGCTGAAACCAGGACTGGCGCTGGCTGTGTTGGGGATGGACTTCACCGCTCAGAATCAGGATTTCAATCACTCCCTGGGTTTGCAAGGTCTGCAAAATCCGCTCGGCCTCGGTGAGGCTCAGCCAGGTATCCTGACCCGGATCAACCCGAAAATTGCAGTAGGTGCAGCGGTTAAAGCACTCGTAGGTGGGCACCAGCGTGTAGGCAGGGCTGTAGGTAATCACAGAAGTGAGGTGCAGTGACAAACAGAAGTAACAACGGCAGTTATGGGTCCTGTAGGCGATTCAGGCAGGTCGGCGCAGGGTAGGTTTTGACGACGCGCAGGCAGTTGCGGTGCTCTGTGCGCCGGTAGGTGAAGCTGTCGGCCAACCGGGTGATCAGCTGGATGCCACGTCCACCGACGGCATCACGCCCTGCTATTTCCAGGCTGGTGATCCGCTGGCTCAGATCAAATTCGGGTCCCTGATCCCAGACGCAAATCTCAATTCGGTCGGCCAGCAGATCAACTTCAATGTCAATCGGCGTGTCGCTGCTCAAACCACAGTGGGCATGACGAACTGCATTGGTAAACCCTTCGGCCAAAATGGTTTGGCATTGAATCAGCAGAGCACGGGAAATCTCGGTCTCATAAGCCCGATTAAACCAGCTGAGAATATTCGAGAGTTCCAATAAACTGGATTGAACTTGGAGACAGTGTCGAATTGAATCCCCCTGTTTCACTATGCTACTTCACTATGCTACAGCCCTATTTGTTATAGCCCTATTCCCCGGCCACATCCTGCAACCGCCCCTGGATCAGGCTAATGCAGCTCTAGTATAACGAGATTCAGTGTATCAACTTCCTATTGCAGGGTTAAACTGGCCCGAGCTAAATCGCTAGTCTATTTCACTGATCAGCCTCACTAATCATCGTTGCCCTAAAATAGCACCTGTAGATTCGCTTTAACATCTTCTCTATGTCACAGGGCTCGACTTGTGACGTTCCAGCGGGTATTGACGGGGTAGGATCGATATCAAACGTTGCAGCACAAGCATGTTTAAAATTCTGATCATTGATGATGATCCGATCATTCAGTTGGTTCTGCGTAAGACCCTCCAGGAGCAGGGTTATGAGGTGATCTCAGCCGCATCCGGTGAGGCAGGTGTTGAGCAAGCCAAACAGCAGAAGCCAGCGCTGGTAATTTGCGATTGGCTCATGCCCGGCATCGACGGTCTTGAGGTCTGTCGCCGCATCAAGGCCGAGCCGAGCCTGACCGGCAGCTTTTTCATCGTGCTCACCTCTCGCAATGACGTGGGCGACCGGGTTCTGGGGCTGGATATGGGCGCAGACGACATTTTGAGCAAGCCGATCGAGGTCGGTGAACTGCTGGCTCGCGTTCGGGCCGGGCTACGGCTCTACCAGTCTTCCCAGGAGCTCCAGCGCCTGGCTGCCGATCTACAGTCCCAAAAACAGCGGCTGGAAGCAGAGCTGGCGGAAGCGCGCGACTATGTTAAATCTCTGCTGCCCGCTCCTCTCACGGGGCCTGTCTGCACCGATAGTCTGTTCATTCCCTCCCAGCAGCTTGGGGGCGACTGCTTTGACTACTACTGGCTGGACCCCGACTATCTGATGTTTTATCTGCTGGATGTTTCGGGGCATGGGCTGGGTGCAGCCCTACTTTCGGTTTCAATCCAGAATCTGATCCGCTCCCAGTCTCTCCCCAACATCAATTTCTATCGGCCCGATGACGTGCTGCGCGGCCTCAACGAAGTGTTTCAAATGAATGAGCAAAACCCCCGCTACTTTAGCCTCTGGTACGGCATCTACAACCGGGTTCAGCATCGTCTCACCTATGCCAGCGCTGGCCATCCGCCCGCCGTGCTGATCACGAGTAGCCAGTCCGAGGCCGCCGAGAACACCCAGATTCAAATGCTCAAAACGCGGGGTGCCCCCATCGGCATGATGGCTGACACAAAATACGCGAGCGCCTACTGCCAGATCACGCCCCCCAGTCGGCTGTTTGTCTTCAGCGATGGGGGCTACGAGGTGCGCCAGGCCAACGGCCAGTTCTGGACTTTGCAGCAGTTTATCCAGCTCTTACAACAGCAGGCCAACAAGCGAGATTCGATCCAGGCTATTGTGCCGCAAATTCAAGCCCTGACCGGGACAGAGCTATTTCCAGACGACTTCTCCCTGCTGCAAATCACGGTGAACAGTTGATCCCTTGCGCTTCCAGGCGATCAATCGCTACAGCTGTCCCGAAGAGTTGTCAAACTATCTGCTCAAACGCTTCTCGATTTGGGAAAATCTCAAATGCCTCGGCCATATCGGTCAGCTCTAAAAGCATCTGCACCTGATCGTTGATACCCACTAGGGCCAGTCTTCCGCCCAGGGCGCGGATTTGCTTCAGGCCCATCACCAGAGCCCCCAGCCCGGAACTGTCCATGAACTCGATCGCCGTACAATCCAGCAGAACAATTTTCTCACCATTGCTGATCGCGTCCTCAATCGTGCGGCGAAGCTGACCACCGCTGACGCTGTCTAAAATTCCAGATAGCTGGATAACTTTAAGCTGACTCATAGGAATATAAGGCGAACCGTTAGATAGAGCACTATTCAAACGTATGGACCTACTGACGGGTAGATCTGCCTTAGCTTTCCCGTCCATGCTAAAACCATACCGCTGTCGCTTGCTTCCTGGCTGGCCAGCCGCCAGTTTCCGCAAAGGCTTCGACGGCTGGAGTTTGTCAGGTGAGTTCCCAGACAGGTTCCCAGACAAGGTCCGAGACAAATCCCCGGTGGGGCCGAAGTGCCGGGGCGAAGTCCTCCATTTCCCAGGTCAGGTTCATAGCGTTCTAGATGTTTGAGCTTCTCTACCGCAATCCCCCAAGAATGCAGTACCCTTAGTTAATTAAGCAGTTTCAATCTTGTGCAGCAGCCCATTTGCCCTGGCAAAGCGTTCTGCCAAGACAGGCTGCGGTCGAAATCACACGTGAAGGTTAAGGTGGAGTGGACGGTCAACCCAATCAATCCCCCAATCAGTTAGAGACTGTGGTTCTGCAAATTGGTGAAGCGGTACTGGCTACTACAGAAGTGGTTGACCGGTTGGCTGCCCAAGTAGAGGCCCTGGCTGCCCAGGTTCAGCAGCAGGGTTATCAGATTTTTGCGTTGAGCGATGCTGTACAAACCCTGGCGGAGAATCATGACGGCGCGATGGAGCGGCTGGGGCAGGTCACAGATGCGCTTCAGCGGCTCGTTGTCGTAATTGAAGACCCGGGATCGTCCGGGTGAGGCAGAGCCGCAGAGCAATCAAGCAAATCGGATCGAGAGCTTTGGTCAAGCCGTTCAACCAACCCTTGAAATTGGTACGATTGGACCTTGATCAGAGCTAGTCAGACCGCAATTAGAACCTGCCGCATTGGCCGTACTGGCATTCAGGCCCAGATAAATTTAGGCCTAGACAAACTTGACAAGACAAACTTCATAGAGGATGTCGCTCGAACAGCAATTCGCAGAAGGATTACGAGTCCCATGTCACTGGCTGATGAACTCAGGCAAAACTGGCAGTCCAAGCTTCAGGCTAGCGAGGTAGCCCTGTCGGCAACCGATCAAGAGAGCGTGATCAACTGGCTGTTGGGTGAAGACAGCGAGCGCTTTGAGGCCCTGTCGCCTTCCCAGCTAGCAGTGGCACAACAGGCCATGGAATATCGCTTTCGCATCTTACAGCAGCGCTATCTGGGAGTGCATCCCGAACGGGCCCACAATCAGTTAATTCAACGCCTCAGCGGTCTATTCCTGATTCGCAGCCGAATTCGCACCTGGGTGGCTCTGTCGCGCGACCGCAAACGCACCGTGGTAGACGTGCTACAGGAAGTTATCCAGGAGCTGATCCAGAGCGACAGCTATATTCGTCAGCAGATGGGCTGGATTAGTCGCTGTACAACCAACGGGCGGCTGCGCAATGCTCTGATGCTCACCAGCATTGAGGAATATTGCCTGCGCCCGATTCGCAACCAGCCCCTGCTGGCCTACCGGTTTGTCAACTACCTGCGGCGCTCCCAGCGGGGCGGCATGACGCAGGTGCCCACAGGCGAGCTGATTCGACTGGTATCCGAGGAAATTACGCCCGACGAGGCCGAAAATCCCGTCAGTTTGCTCGACGCTCAGGCCATGACCCAATACCAGGACGCCCAGGCTTGGGAAGAACAGCAGGCCATGCGGGACAAGGTGCTGGAAGAGTTTTCTGCCTACCTGACCCAAGAAGTGGAGCCCGCCGCGGCAGACTGGCTGCGGCTACATCTCCAGGGCCAGTCCCAGGAAGCGATCGCCCAGGCTCTGGGCCTCAGCGTGACTCAGGTCTATCGGCTGCGCGAAAAGATTAGCTACCACGCCATTCGTGTCTTTGGCTTCAAGCATCAGTCCGATCTGGTTGGGGCTTGGCTGGGAACCTCGCTAGCGGAGCACAATCTGGGCCTGACGCCCGAACAGTGGCAAGCCTTTGAGAAGAGTCTGACTCCACCTCAGCCCACTGTTTTAGAGATGCTGAAGGCAGGTCAAACCACCGAGCAGATTGGCAAAGCCCTGGGCCTGAGAGCGAATCAGGTGACGGGAGAATGGAGTAAGATCTATTTGCTGGCGCAGAAGTTTCGCAATCTTGAGTAACCCTGGACTCGGTTGAAGGCTAGAACGGCTAGGAGCAGGGGGACTGTAGGCTGAACCGATTGTCGAATCAACTGCCGGACCAACTGCCGGACCCATTGCTGATTGCTCTAAACTCCCACCCCCTGCCTGATTACCTGTTGGCTCTTACCTGTTGACTCGCCAAACCAGCAAGCTGTTCCAACACTCGTACTGCAGATACTCTGATAGCTCACGTCCCGCAGCAGTCTTTCACAATATTTCGTCACAATATCAAGTGAAGATGAAGTGAAGGCTGTTCGCGTAGATTTCCGGTCGCCAATTCTCAAGGAAGCTGACCTGAGTCTGCACAGAGAAGGTGTACCTCAGGGAATGCTAGGAGAGAAGTCTCTGAATTCAATCTTTTAATTTAGGGTGCTCCAAGCTGATTCAGCAGCCGATGAATTAGCTTACGAATTTACGCTAGCTTACAGGTTGGGGAACTGCTATGGCACCTCTCGACGATCACCCAATGTCGGATCCGAACCATTCACTCTATCAGCGCGTTCTTGCCCAGTTCAACGGGGATTGGGTGTCGCGCTTAAACGTGGATCAGATGTTTGTGCTGATCGATGGCGTTCTGCCCTTTGAAGCCTGTCTCTACTATCAGGTTCTCCCCCTCTTCCTGGAAGGCAATCGGTTGCATCTGGGAATGGTTAGCCCAGATGACACTTCGGCCAGCGAATACGTGCGCCGCATCATTTCTTACCTCAACTATTCACTGGTTTCCCAGCCGATCTCGTCGGAAGCCCTGCGGGTAGTCTTGACGGCCTATTTAAACTATGTGGGCAGTCAAACCTCCCGTCGGGAGCCTGTTAGCTACGGACATTACCGCCATTCCTCGCGCAATCAGAACCGGAATACCAGCCCCCACGAGCGCCTGACTCTGGTGGTAGACAGTCCTGATAATCTCTATGGCGACAAGCTCTATGAAGCAGCAGATGCAGCGGTTTTGGCCAGCCCCATGACACCGCCGCCCGCAGCAGAGCGCCCCATCGACAAGCTGATTGAGGATGTCGAACCAGGGCCGGTAAATCCAACTGGCAGCGAGACTGCGGCTCCGGAACTGTTCCAAGTAACCCAGGCTGGCGAACCGCCGGTCGAGCAGATTGTCGAGCAGATTGACCAACTCTCTGCAAATCTCACTGATCCGCAGGCTCCCCAGGTCAGCAGCAATGGTTCTGCGGCATCAAACGGCACGGCTGCCTATTCTGGTTTAGCCCATTCTGGTCTAGCTCAGCTGCCGTCCCAGCCCGGTGAGGTGAAATCAGCCCCAGGGCAGCCGCTGGCAATCCTACATATCAACGCCCAGCATCTGGAAAGCTCCACCGATTTTTTGGCCAGTTTGTCTCCTCCAGAGCTGCTGCAAGAACTGCTGGCTCGGGTGCTGCTGGGCGGCATTGGCCGACTCTATTTCGAAAGTTATCCGCAGCACGGGCGCATTGTCTGGAGCCAGAACGGAGTATTGCAATCGGTCTTAGACCGGCTGGAGCTGCCGCTGTTTCAAGGC
>JBJTUI010000433.1:0-4085 GCA_046080625.1 Elainella sp.
GGTGCCTGTGCTCTGCGACCTGAAGCCGTCGGGCCGCTATGTCGCTACCGATCTGCACCGGGCGGGCGGCATTCCCCAGGTGATGAAGATGCTGCTGGTGAACGGGTTGCTACACGGCGACTGCATCACGATCAGCGGCCAGACGATTGCTGAACTGCTGAAGGACGTGCCCGCCGAACCGCGCCCCGACCAGGACGTGATTCGCCCCTGGAACAACCCAATGTATCCCCAGGGTCATCTGGGAATCCTGCGCGGCAACCTGGCGACGGAAGGCTCGGTGGCCAAGCTCACGGGGATCAAGACCCGCAAAATCACCGGCCCGGCTCGCGTGTTCGAGTCGGAAGAGGACTGCCTTGCCGCCATCCTGGCCAACAAAATCCAGGCGGGCGATGTCCTGATCATCCGCTATGAGGGGCCGAAGGGCGGTCCCGGAATGCGGGAAATGCTGGCTCCCACCTCGGCAATCATCGGGGCCGGACTGGGCGACTCGGTCGGCCTGATCACAGACGGGCGGTTCTCGGGCGGCACCTACGGCATGGTGGTGGGCCACGTCGCCCCAGAAGCCTTTGTCGGCGGCAACATTGCCCTGGTGCAGGAGGGCGATCTGGTGACAATCGACGCCGACGCTCGCCTGCTAGAAGTGAAGGTCTCGGACGAGGAACTGGCCCAGCGCCGCGCTAGCTGGCAGCCCCCGGCCCCGCGCTATACCAAGGGCGTTTTGGCCAAATATGCCAAGCTGGTTTCAACTAGCAGTCTGGGAGCCGTAACCGATCTGAATCTGTAGGCCAGCAGAATCGCTGCTGTGATCTTATGGCCATTTTCATTTCAGTTAGCTAAAGGAGGGGGTGTGGGGGCGGTGCCCCTGCACCCCACTATTAATCTGTGGTTGATTGATCTGAAAACCGCTGGAATTGCAACGCTGGGGCTGGCTGAGGCTGGCCTCTCGTTTTAGGGTGTTTTTATATAGCAGTTGGGCCGTCAGTGCAAAACCTTGGGTTACTCCAAGTCCGTGGAAATGCTGAGATACTCCAGTCGCTTGCTCCTACACTACCTGAGATTTTGAGTCCCCGTCCCGGTCTACTCGCCCCGATGACGATCAAGCAAACGCCACACGATAAACAATTGGGAAATCAGTGGTAGTGTTTCTGGCAACTCAACTTCAATACTCGACCAAATCCACGGTCCTAATCGTCGCACCTTGACCAGACCAAGCTCCCGATTCTCGTGAAGAATACGAGAGTTCTGCCATACATACACTTGATGATTGTATTCCAGGACTTGGGATGGAGGCAGGAGCAGCATTTTCAACGTCATGGATGCAACACAGGTTTTACCCTGTCTAAGCTCATAGCGATTGAGGATGGGAAATCCTCTTCCTGCTATCTTCAACGTCTTTTTCTGAATAATCAGCTTGCCTCCGAAGCTCCAAAGGTTGAATGTCGCTCTTGCAACTTCCTTTTTGTCGATAAAAATGCGATGGCCACACAGACTAGGACGAATTTTGAGCATTTTCAGATGAATTACGGCCTTAACCAATTTTCTGTGAGCTTGCATAGAACGAGGGGTGTGGGGACACAGCCCCCTTGACTCCCATTGATTTTGCGCAGCTTCAAAAAGAATTGGTATTAACCCTAGACAAAACGCAACCCTAGACAAAGTGGTAGGGCGGCAGCGGCTCACCCAACACCAGCTCCCAGCTCGGGCACTGTTGCTGCCAGGTTGGCAGCTGTTCTTGCAGCGAGCGATCTCCGTCAGCCAGCAGGTAAATCCGTTCTGTGGTGCTGGCAGTCGAATCAGGCTCGGCCCGGCTCCAGACATATTGGGTCTCTAGCAGGCGGGTGAGGCGATTTAGCTCGGCCTGCTGCTGCTGCTGCCAGCTAGTTTGATCTTGGTAGCGCTGCTTTTTAGCCAGGAAATAGTCTTTACCTGTGGTTTCAGCAGCAATCGCCGCCTCTGGAAACGGCAGCGGGTTCAGCTTCAAGACATATTCGGCCTTGCCCTGGAGCTGGGTGAGTTTGTCGATGTAGGTCTGCTGGTTGGCGTAGAGATGATCGAGCAGACCCTGGCGCGAAATAAAATAGGTGCCAAACCTGAGGGGCAGCACGGTGGTTTGTTGAAAAACCTCCTGAATCACGCGGTCGTGGGACAGCACGGCCTGCATCAGCTGGCGATCGCTTTGCTGTAGCGCTTCAGCCGAGAGGCCGGGTTCTACGAGAGCGGCCAGCCGGTCGGCACCGATTAGCTCCAATGACCCCCAGATACCCTCGGGCAGCTCAGGCAGTAGACCGGAATTAAAGAGGAAGGCGTAGGTATACATCGCTTGCGGTGAAGTTAACCATTTTTACTAGAGGCAGCCATTTTTGCTAGAGGCAGCTGTTGCCAGATCTGTCCAAACCCTGGCCGCAAAACTTACCCTGTAAAGAATTGTTACACCACTTGCAAACCAGTGGAACTTCATAAGCTACAAAAATGCTCAGCCTAATTGCAGCTGAGCACTGTGAGTATCTAGGAGAAATGAGATCTGTCTCAAACTGTCTCACATGGAAATCCACTGGGAGAGGGCTTAGGGGGACCACATCAGAGAGCCTGAAAGTCGGAAACAGGTCCCCCCGCGTCTGGCTACTTGGCCTGGGCTGCCTTGGCCGCATGGGCAATTTCAGCGAACTTGCCGTTGGTGTGACCGTTACCGTTGCGGGGCTGAATCACGCCATAGCCCCCGTGATTGCGTTCGTAGATCACGTTGATCTCGCCGGTTTGGGCATTGCGGAACATAAAGAAGTCATGATCCACCAACTCAAGCTGTTCCAGGGCTTGCTCAAGCGTCATGGGCGGCATGGCGAAATATTTGGTGCGCACAACTTCTTCGGGCAGAGTCGGGCTGCGGTCTTGCTGAACCAATGTAGAGACAGCCTGTTCTTCGATCACTTCTGTTGCTTTAACTGGGGCGTGGGTTTGGGCGTGGCGCTTCTCCTTAAACTTGCGCAGCTGACGAGCGATTTTGTTGGCAACAAGATCAATGCTGGCATAGAGGTTTTCGCTACTTTCCTCGGCCCGAACGACGGCACCGTTGGCATAGATCGTGACTTCTGCCGTTTGTTTAGGGGTAATCCGGGGGTTGCGAGCTACCGACAGATGTACGTCAACTTCGGTTGTGAGGGATTGAAAATGGCTGACGGCCTTCTCAATTTTCTGGTGAACGTACTCGCGAATAGGGTCGGTAATCTCAATGTTTTTGCCCTGGATAACAAGCTTCATAAGCTTCCTCCCTGAATAAATTGGGATAGATTGGGGTCTCACATATCCACCCTAGCATCTTGTATTGGAGACGACAGACCCGTTAAAAATGTTTTGCATCCGTTGATAATTCTTGATTTGAACCCGATTGCAAAACCGCATTTTTACGTCTATATCCCCTTGATCCGATTTGGAGCAACTCGGTAGTATATATGGTTGGGGGTCAAAACTGAACCGGACTATATGGCTGCCACAATGGCTGATAGCTCAATCGCGGCTGGGCAAATTTATAGGCGCATCGACAGGCGAATTTGCAGCGTTGAGCGGTATGGCCAGGTTCCCTACGAAGCCGCCTGGGAGCGCCAGAAAGCCCTAGTTGCGGCTCGTCGCGAAAACCCTGAGCTAGAGGACAGGCTAATTTTGCTGGAACACCCGCCCGTCTACACGCTGGGCCAGGGAGCCAGTCTGGACTTTCTCAAATTCGACCCGGCCACATCGCCCCATTTGTTAGTCCGCACTGAGCGGGGCGGCGAAGTCACCCACCACTGTCCGGGGCAGCTGGTCGGCTATCCGATTCTGAATTTACGCTATCACCAGCAGGATTTGCACTGGTACCTGCGCCAGCTTGAGGAAGTGCTGATTCGGGTGCTGGGGCTATATAGCTTGACGGGCGAGCGCATCCCCGGCATGACCGGCGTCTGGGTAGAGGGGCGCAAGCTGGCCGCTATCGGCATCAAGGTGAGCCGCTGGATCACGATGCATGGGTTTGCCCTGAATATTTGCCCCGACCTGAGCGGATTTGAGCAAATTGTCCCCTGTGGTCTGAGCAAGCCCGTGGGCAGTATGGCCCA
>JBJTUI010000434.1:0-2753 GCA_046080625.1 Elainella sp.
TATCGTCGAACTTCACGACTGCGCCAACGCCGCTGCCGTCTACCATTTTGAAATTACTAATCACGCCAGTTTTACCTAGCCGAGCAATCACTTCTTTGGGCGGACGATCGCGCAAGCGACTCACACGCACCTTTTGACCAATTTCCATCTCCACTCCAGAAAGCATAGACCATGAACCAATATATCAGTGTGCTGGCCGGAATACGCTATCCTGAATGATCAGTTTTAGGCCCAGATTCCTTTCTGTCGGCTGTTCGATGCTGCGGCTGGTTCAGGGCTTCTCCGCAACGTTCACTCTCGATTCCAATTGCACCATGCTGGCTAAACGAATTTTGCCCTGTCTGGATGTCAAGGCAGGCCGGGTTGTCAAAGGCGTCAACTTTGTGAATCTGCGCGATGCGGGTGATCCGGTCGAGCTGGCCCAGGTCTACAACCAGGCAGGCGCAGACGAGCTGGTGTTTTTAGACATCACCGCCACCCATGAAGACCGGGACATCATCTACGACGTGGTCTATCGCACGGCAGAACAGGTGTTTATTCCGCTGACGGTCGGCGGTGGCATCCAGTCCCTCGATACGATTAAGCAACTGCTGCGGGCCGGAGCAGACAAGGTCAGCATCAACTCGACCGCCGTGCGCGACCCCGACTTTCTCAACCGGGCCAGTGACCGATTTGGAGCCCAGTGTATTGTGGTGGCAATCGACGCCCGCCGTCGGCCCGAGGCTGATCCAGCCGGACCTGGTTGGAATGTTTACGTGCGGGGGGGACGAGAAAACACGGGTTTGGATGCCGTGGCTTGGGCCAAGGAAGTCGAGCAGCGCGGCGCGGGCGAACTGCTGCTGACCAGTATGGACGCGGATGGCACCCAGGCAGGCTACGATCTGGAGTTGACCCGTACCATTGCCGAGCAGGTGCAGATCCCGGTGATTGCCTCGGGTGGGGCTGGCACCTGTCAGCATATCCATGCCGCCCTGACCGAGGGCCGGGCCGAAGCTGCCCTGCTGGCCTCGCTGCTGCACTATGGCCAGCTGACTGTGGCTGAAATCAAGCAGTATTTGGCAGAACAGCAGGTGCCGGTGCGCTTAGCCGAGCCTAGCTGAGGTGATTTTATAGCCATTTTCAGTTCAGTTAGCTACAGGAGGGGGTGTGGGGGCGGTGCCAGCAGGGGCGTAGCCCCTGCACCCCACTGTTAATCCGTGGTTGATTGATCTGAAAACCGCTGTAACTCGTGCGGGTAGGCAAAACTCACAGGAGCGCGGGCTAGTGCGGGCGAACTGCTCTAGTTCAGATTTTCTTAATCTCCCTAAACAAAAACTTACAATTCTGAGCACGACTGTTCCGAATCATTCAGAGTTCGTTACACTGACGCCAAGAGTGGTCGGAGTGGTTGAACTCATATCGTCCGCAGTTCCATGCAAAGCCTGCTGTGATGAGGCCATAGGGCCAAAGGGCTCAGTTCGCTTCAAGGTTCGAGTCCAGCCTGATTCGAGTTTTATTTAACAGATATCTCACGCTTAAGCTGGGGCTATTCTCAGATTCAGGGATTTGAATCTGAGTCCCTAGAGACAGCTTTCTGAGAGTTTGTTAATATGTGTAAATATTACAAATCGTAAAACCTTTAAGAATGTTCTTTATTCTGGTTGTCGTGATTGGACTGGTGGCATGGGCTCTGCATCTGATGCAGGAAGCCATCCAACGCCGCGAGTTTTCTCTGATGCTGGCCGGTTTTCTGGTCTCAACGGCAGCCGCTGGCATGATGGTTGTCTATGTCCTGATGAATCACTATCTGGGCTACATGTCGGAAATGGCCCAGCGCTCCTATGTGATGCAGGAATGGTCTGCGCCAATTGTCTGGTCTGCGGATCAGGTTGAATGGCAAGCAGCCAACAGCAACTCCCTGGGGACAACCTACATTGCTCGTTAGCCGACGAGCCGACAGCTCGCTGCCGTCTGAAATGGCTTCTACCCGACCTGTCAGCCTCTTACCCAAACCTTTAAAGCTCTCAAGCCCTAGCAAATCTGGCTGTAAAGCAGCTGTAGAAAACTTACTGAATCTGATCCTGTCGCCAGACGGCTTTTTTCACTAGACGATTCAATAGTCCTGGTTAGTTGAACCTGGGCCGCTGATTTTTGGGTGCTAGGGCTTCTCCAAATTTTGTCTGAACTGGATGCTGTCATCCTGGATAGCCGTTGAGTTTTGCCCAGGTCTAAGTAGATAGGTGCAGATATAGGGCTTTAGGAGATGTGCCCCTAACAGAGGGCAAGACCTCTTTACTCCCCTGTATTCCCCCTGAGATCATCTTCGATTTAGTCAAGCCCAGCTACTTAGTGAGGCCGCTGGTTCTGCTGGTCAATTCACCAGGTAGACAGATGCAGTCAAATCAAAAGCGGCGTCTGAATAGAGCTGTATAGATCCTCAATTTGGCTAGATCAGCAGTAAAATCGGCTTTGAAGAACCGGAACAAATGCCGTTCTTGATTAAATTAATGTAGTTGGTTGAATTGAGAAGGTGATACCAGATGGTATCAAAGTCAAGCTTTTGGTAGAGCTCGGCCCTTAAATCGCAGCCATGCTGGAAAACGATTGCATTTGCCTGCTTAAAACTTCAGTTGAAATCAAAAAATTGTCATCAATAATTCTGCATCCTGTGCTAAAACTACTTTCGGGCAAGCCAAAGTTGGTTACGAAAGGCTTTAGTTTGTTTGTTGTGTACCTCCCGAATTGCTGATGCCCCCCCAATTCTTTCATTTTCT
>JBJTUI010000435.1:0-4634 GCA_046080625.1 Elainella sp.
CCAGCCTTCCTCTGCCGCTCGGTCGATTAGCGCCAACAGCTCTGCCTCAGTCATGCCTTTGCTCAACGGGGTGGGGGATGGCTCTATTCTGTCAGAGGGTTCGGGGATGGACAAGTCTGGCGGTCCCTGTTATCCCAGTTCACCAAACCGTTCGCGATATTGGGCCAGCAGGGCTTCTGCTTCTGTGGCTCGCTGTTCGGCTGCGGTTCGCTGTTCGGCGGCGGTGGCGGCTTGCTGTTCGGCTGCGGCTTGCTGTTCGGCTGCGGTGGCGGCTCGCTGTTCTGCTTCTGCGGCTCGCTGCTGTTCGGCCAGGGCCGCCTCTTCTGGCGTGGGCACAAGCTCGCCTTCAGGGGTGAAGAAGCGTAGCTGGCGGTCCTCGATGCCCAGAAACAGCTGAAGCTGGAGACTCCAAAACTGCCCCCGCTCGTTGAGCTGCATCGGCTGATACTCTCCCTGCACCAGCGCAAATCCGGCAAACTCTAAGCTGTTCGGGTCGAACCAGAAGTATTCGGGGGTGCGAAACGTATCCTGATAGATTTGCTTTTTCAGTCCCCGATCCGTCTCCGCCGTGGAATCAGAGAGAACTTCAATAATCACATTGGGATACTTGCCCTCTTCTTCCCAGACCACCCAGCTCTTGCGCGGTTTACGTTCCGTGTCCAGCACCACAAAGAAGTCAGGGCCACGGAAATCCTCGGACTTGCGCTGCTTGGGGCTGTAGTAGATGGTGAGGTTGCCGACTGCGAAATAGTCGCTGCGGACGCGCCAGTGCCAGTCGAGGCAGGAGAGCAGCAGGATCAGCTGGCGCAGGTGCAGTTCTGTTTCCAAGGGCGGTTCGTCGCTGTAGAGGTCGCTGGGCGGAAAAACGATGTCCGGTGGGAAGGCCGATGTAGGGTCTGGTACGGCTTTTGGCGCGGTTTCTGGCTGGGATTGGGGAAGCTGATTGGCAATTGTCATGGCAACAGCGGCAGAAACAGTAAAGATATCCTACTCACTCATCTTACGGCATCTCTGAACCGGTCAGCTCCATCCAGCCTGTGCCGCTCGGTCGATTAGCGCCAATATTTCGGCCTCGGTTATGCAGGTGTTGCTCAAAGGGATGGCTCTATTCTGTCAGAGGGGGCTGGGATGGACAAGGGGTTTGGTTGCATAAGATATGATGGAGTTTAGTCGCTGTAAATTTGAAAGTCATGTCGCTAGCATCAACTGGACAGACTGATATTGTTCGTACTGAGCGCGGGCTGACGATCTCGGGCACACGCATCACCCTCTACGACGTGATGGACTATGTGACGGCTCAATATCCAGCCAAATTCATTCAAGGGTTATTTGAGCTTACGGAAGAACAAATTGACGCGGCTTTAGCTTACATTGAGGCAAACCGCGCCGCCGTTGAAGCTGAGTATCGGATTGTTCTCAAGGAAGCAGAAGAACTTCGGCAATATTACGAAGAAAAGAATCGTGACCTGATTGCTCAACTCGCAGCCCAACCACCAAAACCGGGACAAGAAGCTGTTCGAGCAAAACTTCAAGCTGCGAAAGCCAAGTTTGAATCTCGGCCATGAATTTTTTGGTTGACCACAACTTGAGAGGACATTCTGTGCTGCTCTCCGGTAGTCTTCTCAGTGGCGGTTGGCTTGATTGGGTCCCATCCGATTCATCACATAAAGACAAAACCCACCTTCGTGGGTTCGAGGAGAGTTGGCGTAGGCCAACTTCGTTTCTGTAGCAGCGGTTTTAACCGCCAGCCTTTATCCATCGAGTGGGAACGGCTCTATTCTGTCAGAGAGTTCGGGACTGGACAAGTCGGGGGCGCTTACCCCAGTTCACCAAACCGTTCGCGATATTGAGCCAGTAAGGCTTCAGCTTCTGTGGCTCGCTGTTCGGCGGCGGTTCGCTGTTCGGCTTCGATGGCGGCTCGCTGTTCGGCTTTGGCAGCCCGCTGCTGTTCGGTCAGGGCAGCCTCTTCTGGCGTCGGCACCATCTCGCCTTCGGAGGTGAAGAAGCGCAGCTGGCGGTCCTCGATGCCCAGAAACAGCTGAAGCTGAAGACTCCAAAACTGGCCCCGCTCGTTGAGCTGCATCGGCTGATATTCTCCCTGTACCAGCGCAAACCCGGCAAACTCTAAACTGTTGGGGTCAAACCAGAAGTATTCGGGGGTGCGAAATGTATCCTGATAGATTTGCTTTTTCAGTCCCCGATCCGTTTCCGCTGTGGAATCGGAGAGAACTTCAATAATCACGTTGGGATATTTGCCCTCTTCTTCCCAGACTACCCAGCTCTTGCGCGATTTGCGTTCCGTGTCCAGCACCACAAAGAAATCGGGGCCACGGAAATCCTCGGACTTGCGCTGCTTGGGACTGTAATAGATGGTGAGGTTGCCGACTGCGAAATAGTCGTTGCGGTTGCGCCAGTGCCAATCGAGACAGGAGAGCAGCAGGATCAGCTGGCGCAGGTGCAGTTCAGTTTCCAAAGGCGGTTCGTCACTATAGATGTCGCTCGGCGGAAAAACGATGTCTGGCGGGAAGGCCGACGTAGGATCTGGTACGACTTTTGGCGCGGTTTCTGGCTGGGATTGGGGAAGCTGATCTTTGGCGATTGTCATGGCAACAGCGGCAGAAACAGTACAGATATTCTACTATAATTCTGCAGCAGCGCTAGACCAGCTCTGGGATCGAGCAATCCTTTGCGCCTTAGGGTCGCGGGGTTACAGGGCCGGGGCTGGTTGACGGGACAGGTGAGCTTTTGTACTATAGGCACATGATTATCGACCCGCGTGCAATTCGGCTTCCCGTGGCAAAACCGGGCTATCGGCCCCAGGCGGCAGATACCTGCGTGGAGTCGGATTTGCTCCAATTCTATTTGCTGAGGCAGAAGACGAGCGCCGAGCGACTGGCCATGGGATTTGAGATGGTGCGATGGGCTAGGCGACTGTCGTTTCGCTGCCTCAGCCAGCAGTTTGGTGAACTCTCGCCCCCAGCACTGGCCCACAAGATTGCTACAGCTTGGCTACAGGAAGATTATCCGATCGGCCTGCCGCTGACGATGCCTGGGGATGAAGGGATGACCTGGATTCAAGATTCGACTGAAATCACGGCAAGGCTACACCAGATTTTGACTCAGCTGGGCATTCCCTACTACGTGACGGGCGGAGTGGTGGCCATTGCCTATGGAGAACCGCGCACCACGAGGGATGTGGATCTGGTGCTGGCGATTGTGCCGACTCAAATTGACGCCCTAGTTGCAGCGCTCGTGAACGATGGCTTCTACGTGCCTGGGGCTGAAGATGTGAAGACGGGCCGAATGCGCTCCCTGAGCGTCACCCACATTGACAGCGTTTCGCGGGCCGATCTGGTTGTATCGGGCACCGGAGAATTTGACCAGATCCGGTTTCAGCGGCGCAGGTTCGTGGCTCTGCCCAGCGGTTTGCCGGTTTACTTCAGCTCGCCTGAAGACATCATTCTGGCCAAGCTGAACTGGGGCCAGCGGTCGGACTCGGAGAAGCAGTGGCGCGACGTGTTGGGGGTGCTGAAGGTTCAGCAGGAGGCGCTGGACTACGGCTATTTGGGCGACTGGGCCGAGCGGCTGGGGCTGGGCGAATTGCTGGAGCGGGCGCTGGTTGAAGCGGGAATTTAGGTGCTTAGGCCAAAGCCGAGGAGCCAAAATCGGGCGGGATATCCTGCCAGCGCCCGTTGCCCACGGCCCGAATCGCCTCCTTCAGAGAGAGATCGCCCGTGTAGAGGGCGCGTCCGACAATCGCCCCCGTGACCCCGAGCGGCTCCAAAACCAGCAGATTGAGCAGGTCGGTGACCGAGCTGACCCCGCCCGAGGCAATCACCGGAATCGCAATCGCTTCGGCCAGCTGGCGCAGGGCGTCCCGGTTGGGGCCTTGCAGGGTGCCGTCCCGGTAGATGTCGGTGTAGATGATCGCAGCGGCTCCGAATTCGGCCATCTGCTGGGCCAGGGGTACGGCGTCGATCTCCGAGGTTTCCAGCCAGCCTCTTGTCGCCACCTTGCCGTTGCGGGCGTCGATCCCCACGACAATCTGGCCCGGAAACTCGCGGCAGAGTTGCTCCACCAGTTCGGGCTGCTCCACGGCCACTGTACCCAGAATCGCCCGCTGTACCCCCAGCTCTAGCAGGCTGGCGACGCTATCCCGGTGGCGCAGGCCGCCACCCACCTGCACCGGCAGATCCACCGCCCCCACAATCGCCTCAATCGCCGCCTGATTCACCGGATGCCCCGCCTTGGCCCCGTCTAGATCGACCAGATGCAGCCGGGTTGCCCCCTGCTCGGCCCATTGACGGGCTACGGCCACCGGGTTTTCGTCAAACACTTCTGATTGGGCGTAGTCGCCCTGGTAAAGCCGCACACAGCGCCCCTCCAGGAGATCAATAGCCGGAATTACATCCATCTCGGGTTCCTCGCGAATCAGCCTTCCATTCTAAAATCAATCCGCAGCTCCTGGTCAATTGGGCAATCCGTCCCCTACCCTCTAAGGCAACTTGTAACAATAAGTTGAGCATTTTCCAGAATTTATAGTTGGTTAGCAGTAAGCCAGTATGCTTTGAGCAGCAGGACTGGCAGGAACGGCATGATCGGGGCAGAAGTAGTTGAACAAATTCGACTCAAGT
>JBJTUI010000436.1:0-8834 GCA_046080625.1 Elainella sp.
TTCACGCTGATCTACGACGAATTCAACCGCTCTCGCCCGGAAGTCAACAACGTGCTGCTGTCGGTGCTGGAGGAAAAGCTGCTGGTGCTGCCGCCCAACAGCAACCGCAATGAATATATCCGGGTCAATCCCCAATTCCGCACGATTCTCACCTCCAACCCAGAAGAATATTGCGGCGTCCACGCGACGCAGGATGCCCTGTTAGACCGGCTCGTGACGATCAACATCCCGGAGCCGGATGAACTGACCCAGCAAGAAATCGTCATCCACAAGACGGGAATTGACCGCGAAAGCGCCTCCATCGTGGTTCAGACGGTGAAAACCTTCCGGCAGCGGGCCAAGGCCGAGAAATCTTCTGGCCTCCGCTCTTGCTTGATTCTGGCCAAAATTTGTCACGAACACGACATTGTGGCAATGCCGGAAAATCCTGAGTTTCGCGATATGTGTCAGGACGTACTGCTGTCGCGCTCCAACCTACCGCTCGAAGAGGCGACTCAACTGCTCTGGGAAGTATTCAACCAGTTGATTATGGCCCACGCTATGCAGCAGGAGACCGAAGAGTTTGCGCCACGCGTCAGAGTGCTGCAAGCGGTTGCTTCTAGTGTGCCGAGCCATGCGCCTGAAGGTTTGGAACCCGTAGACGACTCGGCTCTATTGAGTCAGTGGTTAGCCGAAGAAGATGAAACTGCTGAAGTTGTCGAGCTAGAAATGCCCGAATCTGAAGTGGCTCAACCGGAAATGCCGTCTCTGGAGGGCGCTGTGCCCACAGTTGAAGCGGCTATAGCTACGGAATCCACAGTGATGGAACCCACAGCGATGCTGCTTGAGACGGTGCAGCCCGCAATTGTCCAACCTGAAACCGTGCAGTCTGAAACGGTACAGCCTGAGACGGTGCAATCTGAAACCGTGCAGCCCGCAACCATCCAACCTGCAACCATTCAACCTGCGACTGTAGAACCTGCACTTCCCCAATCTGCCCAACCTGAGCTTCAGCAGATGCAGGCCTGATCGATCAAACGGGTCGATTAGCTCTTGCCCTAATTCAACCCTTGAATTAACCCTTACCCCTCCGTCTACCCCTTCTCTAGATAAGGATTGCCCGGTCAGTTCCCCCCTGTCTTCCCTCCTATCTACTATGCAAAACGCCATGCCAGTTCAAATTCCAGGCCAAATGTCAGGCCAAATGCCAACCCAATCCCATGACCGCACGATTGCCACGGCCACCCATGGTTCGTCTCTAGCCGATGTGCTAGAGCGGGTTCTCGATAAGGGAATTGTGATTGCTGGTGATGTCTCGGTTTCTGTTGGCGCAACTGAACTGCTCAGCATTCGGATTCGCCTGCTTGTAGCCTCGGTCGATAAAGCCCGAGAGATGGGCATCAACTGGTGGGAAGGCGATCCCTATCTGAACGGCCAGAGCCGCCAGCTTCTGGAAGCGAACCAGCAGCTATTGGAAACCAATCAGCAGCTTCAGACCAGGCTGAATAGTCTGGAAACTGAACTCAGAGCCTTGAAAGCGCCTCATTCTGTTTAGCTGTTCTGTTCAACTGTCCGCACTAGTTTAGCTATCCGCCCCCGTTGCCCATCTCGTCCCGTCTGGAGATCATGACCCCCATGGATTCTCTGCAAGTTACCCCCGCAACCGACCTGCAATTCTCAGAGCCGCCCTCTCCTGGAACTGGGCTGGCTTCGCTGCTGCTTACCCTAGTGGAGCTGATTCGGCAGCTGATGGAAGCGCAGGTGATTCGCCGTATGGAAGCCGAGCAGCTGAGTGAAGCTGAACTGGAGCGAGCTGCCGACAGTTTGCGCAAGCTGGAAGCGCAGGTGATTCAGCTTTGTGAGGTGTTTGAAATTGATCCGGCTGACCTAAACATCAACCTGGGTGAGGTGGGCACGTTGCTGCCTGCCAAGGGCTACTATCCCGGCCAAACCTCTGCCAGTCCTTCAATTCTGGAGCTTCTGGACCGGCTGCTCAATACGGGCGTCGTGCTGCAAGGGGATGTGGATTTGGGGCTGGCCCAGCTCAACCTGATTCACGCCAAATTGCAGCTCGTTCTCACGTCTCAGCCCATTTAGATCCCCCACTCTACTAGATCCCCCAACCCTATCCATTGCCCTATGAATGATTGTTCTCAAGCCAACCTCTACCTCTATGGAATTTTGCCGGAAACGGTTCTGAACTGCGATATTGAAGGTCTGGACCGGCAGCCAGTGCAAACCCACGAAATTGCCGGTTTCACGTTTCTTTACTCCGAGGCGCAGCAGGAGCGCTATCTGGCCAGTCGGCGCAATTTGCTGGGCCACGAGCGCGTTCTGGAACAGGCGATGCAGCAGGGACATCAGGCGCTACTGCCGCTGCAATTTGGCATGACGATCACCGATTGGGCTACGGTAGAACGGCAGCTGGTGATTCCGCGTGGGGAGATGCTGAAGCAGCTGTTTGCTAAACTGCAAGGCCGTCGCGAAGTCGGCGTCAAGGTATTTTGGGAGGCCGAGCAAGAGTTGGCGGCCCTGATGCAGGAAAACGAAGCGCTGCGGAACAGCCGCGATCGGTTAGAAGGCCGCTCCCTTAGCATGGATCAGGTGGTGCAGATTGGTCAGGCAATTGAGCGAGCGATGGCGAGCCGCAAGCAGCAGGTTGTGGACACCTTTCGGGCAGCCTTGAATTCGCTGGCGATTGAAATAGTCGAGAACGATGCCCTGACCGATGCCATGATCTACAACGCGGCCTACCTGATTGACTGGGAGGCCGAACCCCAGTTTGGTCAAGCCGTAGAGACTCTGGATCAACAGTTTGAGGATCGGCTCCGCATCCGCTACAACAGCTTCACCGCCCCATTTAACTTTGCTCGCCTCACCGACGACTTAAATTAATCGCCAAACCCTATGTTTCTTGACATTCTCCTAGCGCCTGTTATTGCTCCCATGTCTGGTATCACCTGGATCGCGGGCAAAGTGTTGGAGCAGGCAACCGCTGAGCTCAATCAAAAAGAAAATCTAGCCAAACGGCTGCTGGCTTTGCAGCTGGCCTTCGATATGGGCGAAATTTCTGAAGCCGAGTTTGAAGAACAGGAGGAGAACCTGCTGCTGGCAATCCAGGAGATGGAAGACTTGGAAAAAGCAGCCTTGGCCGAGTCAGAAGCCTGAGTTCAGCGTCTCAAAAGTCGAAGTATCCCTCTAGCCCCAGATCAATCAGGATCTGGGGCTATTTTGGCTGTGGAGCCGTCAAACCTGGCCTCAACCCGTCAGAGAGAGTCGGGTCTTTTCCATCAAAAGGCTTGACAAGTTAGCCGATAAAAGTAACAATAGATACAGAAAATATTAATTATCTTTCTTCCTCTCCTCTACGCATTGGGCGAGCTTGAATCGTAACGTTACAGGCCGCAGGACTGAAGTTTCAAGGTTGAAGTCCGCGAGATTGGAGCTACCGGCTCTTGTGGAGCGAGGTGGGAGCAGGATAGTTTTTCAGGTTAGCTGGTTGGAGGCACCCTCAGATTTATTGAGGGTGTTTTTTTGCGGAAGCGGCCAGGTTGGGTCATTGCTTGCTTCAAAACTTGTTTGCCTCAAAACTGCTGATGTAGCCCTAAAGTTAGCAGCGGAATCAGGGAGAGCAGCAGCCAGACCCAGGGCAGGGCCAGTGGAATAGAGACAGGTGTAGGCTCAACCAGTAGCGCATCAATTCGCTCTTCCAGTCGCGAGAGGGCGTTAGTCTCGCTGATGGCTGCACAGGCACTGTCGAGATCCATCAGGGGTGATTGGGCCATGTGTAGCAGCGTTTCAGCTAGCAAAAGGGCCTCTACCGTTTGGGTAGCCCATTGATCAGCCCGCATTTCTCGCAGCAGCAGCAACTCTTGCCAAAGCTGCTCGGTGTTGGGCAGCCAAAGCGTCAGCTGACGCAGCCAGCCCAGCCAGAAAAACCAGAAAGTGTCGCGGTAGTGGGCATGGGCCTGTTCGTGGCTCAAGACCGCTTCGATCTGGGCTGGGGATAGACGCAATAGTCCTTGACTCACTACGAGCTGAGACTGCCAAAAGCCAATCTGGGCAGCAAACGGAATGGGTGTATCGAGCAGATAACCTATCTGGGTTTGAAGCGTAATCTTGGGAGCCTGTTTGACCCGCTGAAGGGAGCGCCAGCCTTGAACGGCTCGCCAGACTAGCGTCAGAGCCGCTATACCTAGAAAACCAAAAGCACAGACATAGCCAATTATCCCGACTGGCAGACCCAGCATATGCCCACGACTGCCCATATTTAGCACTGAAACCGCTGTAAACAGCAGCAGCAGGGGCGGAAACAAAAATAGGCCCAGCGCATATTGCCAGCGAATCGACCAGTCCGGACTGGGCCGAAACAGCAGAAACCGTACTGACCCAGCCAGACCCAGGGCGAGCAGCAGCAGATGTAGATGCATCAGCAGTTCTCCTTGGCCTGACGGGCGGCCTTGAGTCGTTGTGCGATCGCCTCCAGCTTAGCGGCGCTGGCTCCGTCTAGGGCGTCTGCAAAGGCGGCCACGACATCCGGGTTGCTGATCGCTAAAAACCGCTGTAGTTGGTCGTGGGCCTGGAGAATTGTGGTTTCTTCCGGAGAGATCAAGGGACGCCAGCGAAAGGCCCGGTCTTTTTTATCACAGGCCAGCCAGCCCTTTTGGGTCAGCCGACGCAGCACTGTGGTTACTGAGGCATAGGCTAGCTCGCGGTTAGGGTCTGCCAAGATCTGGTCGTGGATGTCTTTCACGGTTGCAGAACCTAATCGCCAGAGAATTTCCAAAATTTCGGTTTCGAGTGGACCAAGCGAAAGCTGTCTGGGCCGGGGTTCAGGCAGGGGTGGCATAGAGTGGGGCCGATAGGTCGGGACAGAGGTGAACGTAGCCGGGTTTGATTCAACCCAAGAGCGGGTAGGGAGCAGGCAGGTCTTCTGCTAGGGGCGCAGCTCCCAGACCCCCACTCTTCTACAAATCATTGCACCTACAGATCATGACACCGACCGACTGAGATGGCCAGAACTTAACAAGCTGAAATCTTTTACGGGCTGTCTTTTGACAGAAGCAGATGTTTTTTTCACTATAGAGCGGTCGGGGCAGTTTCCAGCTGTCTTGAAAGAACTTGTCGAGAGAAAATTCGCATGAAGAGAATAGCTGTCGCTTTCGTATTGGGTATTTCCCTGGCCGTTTTCTGGCTGAGTTCACCTGCCCTTGCTTCAGATTTGGCAAACGGAGCCAAGGTATTTGGTTCCAGTTGCGCCGCTTGTCATGTTGGCGGTGGCAACCTGGTCAATGCGGCTAAAACCCTGAAAAAAGCTGATTTAGACAAGTATGAGATGGCATCGCTGGCCGCAATTACCGCCCAGGTCACTAACGGCAGAAACGCCATGCCTGGGTTTGGGGGGCGGCTGACGCCGGAGCAAATTGAAGACGTGGCTGCATACGTTTTGGATCAGGCGGAACAGGGTTGGTAGGTGAGAGCCTGGTCGGCGAGAGGTTAGTAGGTTGGAGAACTAAGGGGCTGAGAAGCAGAGGAGTTCAACATTGAGAAAAGCGACCTCTAGAGTTGGATTAGCTTTGATCGGGCTCGGATGGCTGCTGCTGGCCTTCAGCTGGGTCAGTCCAGTTTGGGCGGCAGAAATTTGGACAGCAGAAATCCCAGGGAGTTCTGGGGGCAGCTCAGTAGAACTGCGTGCAGATCCCAGTCCCAGGCAACTGCTGCGGGACGGGGTCGCAGCTTTTCAGGCTGAAGATTACCAGCTAGCGGTGGAGCGGTTCACGGCAGCAATTGCAGCGGAGCCAGACCTGGCCGCCTATAGCAATCGCTGTCTGGCCCAGATTTATCTGAATGCTTACGAACAGGCTATTGCCGACTGCACAGCTGCCCTTGAATTCAGTTCCAGGGAGCCAGAAAGCCTTTTAAATCGCGGTCTAGCCTACTACCGGCTCGGCGAGTTCAGCAACGCCATTGCCGACTACAACGCTCTGCTACAGCTCAAGCCCCACGACTTTCGAGCCTACTACAACCGTGGACTGGCCCAGGCCGAACTCCAGGCTTATCGGGAAGCGCTTGTGGACTATGGGGAGGCGATGCGGCAGATCTCGCCGCTTGACCACAGCACTCTGGCCGAAGTGCATAACGATCGCGGTCTGGCCCAGCTTCAGTTAGAGCATTGGCCCCAGGCAATTGCAGACTTCACCCAAGCGATTCAGTTCAATAACTCTAGCCTGCGCGCCTACTACAATCGCGGCTGTGCCTATCACCATCAGGGCAATTTGACGGCCTCGCTCAACGACTTCAGCCAGGTGTTGCAGCTTGACCCCAACCACGCCCAGTCCTACTTGAGTCGGGGATTGGTGCAGCAGCAGCTTGGCCACCAACAGGATGCACTCAGCGATTTGCAGCAGGCCGCCCGCTATTTTCAGCGTCAGGGGGCTGTGGTGGCCTATCAGCAGACCCTAAATTTGATTGAACGGCTGCGGGGGACAGGCGTTGCCATCGGCTGATCGGCGTCCCGCTATTCTTGCCGCCCCAGGAGCAGAGCGACTGCTATGGTAGATGAAACCGTGGGTTATAAACTGTGGTTTTAGATTGCGACTCGCCAATAGAGATAAATTCGTGATGCTCGACTTGCTGTTGATAGGCAGTCTTGGTTTTTTAGGGAGTTTTGGCCACTGTGCCAGTATGTGCGGCCCCCTGGTTGCTGCCTTTGCCCTCTCTGCTGAGCCGGTCGATCAACCCCAACCGCTTTTCCTGACCCGCTCTAGCCTGAATCTGCTGGTCTTTCACGGACTGCTCAACCTGGGACGCATCTTCAGCTATGCTGCTACGGGCGCAGCCATTGGGGCGATTGGGTCGGTGCTGATCGCAGGAGGGCAACTGGCAGGCGTGGGCAGTGTGCTGAGGCAGTTGATCACCCTACTGACGGGCCTGCTGCTGATCTGGCTGGGTCTGGTGCAAATTCGCCCCCAGTGGCTGCCTAAACTGCCGATTCTGCACCCACTGCTCCAGGCTGGTTTACATCAGCGGCTGAGCCAGCGCATGGTGCAACTGTCGATGCAGCGCCACTGGTGGACGCCGTTTTGGCTGGGAGCGATCTGGGGACTGATTCCCTGCGGGTTTCTCTACACGGCCCAGATCAAGGCAGCAGAAACCGGCAGCCTCTGGCTGGGGGCTGGAACGATGCTGGCCTTTGGGCTAGGTACCCTGCCTACGCTATTTGGGGTTGGCGTTTCTACAACGCTCCTGAGCGCCGACCGCCGCAGCCAGCTATTCCGCCTGGGCGGCTGGGTAACTCTAACGGTTGGCGTTCTCACCCTGCTGCGCACCGGCAACACCATGGCAGACTACACGGGCCATGCTGCGTTGTTCTGTCTGGGGCTGGCTTTGATTGCGCGTCCCCTGGGGCGAATTTGGCCCGCTCCACTGCGCTACCGCAGGGCTCTGGGCGTGGGGGCATTTGTGCTGTCGCTGGCCCACACGCTGCATATGGTCGAACATGCCTGGGGCTGGAACTTCCGGGCATTGCTGTTCATGTTGCCCCAGCACCAGTGGGGCATTGCTGCCGGGGCAGGTGCCCTGTTGTTCATGCTGCCAGCTGCCCTGACCAGCTTTAACTGGGCCCAGCAGCACCTCAAGCTTTGGCGGCGACTGCATTTACTGGCGGTTCCCGCGCTGCTCCTAGCGGTGATGCACTGTGTGTTAATTGGCTCCAACTTCCTGGGAAGCTGGCAAACTTCAGCCTGGAACTGGCTCTGGGTCGGCCTGCTGTCGAGCAGCACAATTGGCCTGCTGCTGTTGCGCGTTCGCTGGTTCTGGGCGCTGTTGGGACTGGAGAAGTTTTATCTGCCGCCTGCCGCCCAGAACGGGTCACAGCCGCCCAGCGCTTGAGCCTGGTTTAGCGGCGTTCGGGAGGGCCAGCCCAGGTTTGGGTAGAAGGCGGCGGCTGCCACTGGTTGGGGGCCGGATTGGCCGGGACGGGTAGCGGTGAAATCTGAACAAAATTGGGAGTGAACAGAAAAATGTTAGGGCCAAGCTGTCGCTGATGCCCATCGATCGCGAAGACACCGCCCGCCACATAGTCGGCACAGCGCTGGGCCTGTTCGGGCTCCATCAGCGTCAGGTTGAGCACCACCGACTTGCGCTCCCGTAGGGCCGTCACCGCTTGGGGGGCCTCTTCAAAGGAGCGAGGCTGCATCAGCACCACTTCCATTTGCAGACCCGGCAGGCCAATCACGTTGCTGGGCCGACGCGGAGCCTGGAGCGCCGCCTGCTCCTCTGCCGCCTCGTCGTACTCCTCGTAGTCTTCGTACTCATCAATCAACCCAAACGCATCCCGCAAGCGTTCGAACAGATTCATAGTCGTTCCAGATAGTTCACTTGTTCTATTTTATCTCACCATAGCTAAAATGGAACGAAAAGAATTGTGAGGGGCTCCACGTCTAGCGGTGGGGGGCGGCGTCAAAGGCGCGGGCCATCGCGTTCCAGGCGGGCTTGGGGCGGTAGTCGGCATCTAGGGGCAGGGGGCGAACCGGTAGGCCGTCCGGGCGAGCGGCATATTTGGACAGCCAGGTGTAGCGGTCGCTTAGGCCCCAGGTGAGGACGGCGATCACGGCAGGCTCATCCAGTACCACTGCGAGGTATTCCCCATAGACCTCGGCGACTCGGCGGTCGCGCAGCTCCAGATCAGCGGGCAGATCCTTGTCCTCCACGTCCAGTTCAGTGATCAAAATCTTCAGCCCCAGGCTGGCCACGTCAGCCAGAAATTCTCGCAGCAGGTCGGGGTTGAAGCGGGTTTCGCTGCCCTTGAGATGGGCCTGAATTCCCAGAGCGTGGAGCGGCGTGCCGCTGTCCTT
>JBJTUI010000437.1:0-3903 GCA_046080625.1 Elainella sp.
CGATTGCCAGATCGAGCCCTTGCCACAGATTCACCTGAGTTTGTTCAGACAATCACAAAGTTGAGCGAGGAAACCATGAAATCGCTATCAAATCACTCTGCCTTTGCTGACCAAAGTTCAGGCATACCTCCTAAGCTGAAGCCATTTAATGTGCTGAATGTTAAATTGTCAAGCAGATTGTCCCGAATCGCTGGGCGTGGGCTGTTGGGCGCGCTTGTGCTGCTGGGGGCGCTTCTGAGCCTCACATCCAATGCTCTAGCCTACATGCGGCGAGGCGCAGTTGGCCCGGCTGTGTCCGATGTCCAGGCGGCTTTGGGCATCCCGGCGGATGGCGTGTTTGGCCACCAAACCGAGCTGGCTGTGATCGACTTCCAGCGCCGCTCCTGCATTACGGTAGATGGCATTGTTGGTCCAGAAACGCTGACGGCCCTGTTTGGTGTGAATGTGGTGCAGTCGGCCCCGGTCAGTTCCAGCAGCGTGGTACCGCCTGGCGGCACTCTGGTCGGCACCCCTGTTCCCAACAATATCCTGGAACCTGGAATTAAACCGCCTTCGGCAGTGCTGCCTCCCGCTGTGGCTGGTCCCTACGTGGTGGTGATCCCCGGTGCAGACGCGCAGCGGCTGGCCTCGGTGCAGCAGGTGGTGCCTAACTCGGTGATCGATGGCGCTCCCCAGGGCTCGTTTATCAATGCGGGCGGCTATCCCAACTACTCCAGCGCTCGCGAAGTGGCCGGACGGCTGCGCGGGTTTGGCTTCGATGCCCGAGTTGACTACTTCCAGCGCTATGAAGAAGCCGATGAACTACCCGCAGGCGTCACCCAATCGGGTACGACCCTGAGCCTCCCCAACCCCAGCTCAACAACAGGCAGCAGTGGCTACACAGCCTTCTAAGTAGATCGCTTGAATTAAACCTAGGATCAGCGAGGGGGTGCAGGGAGCTTGTCCCTCCCCAGGATCAGCTAGAGGGCTGCGCCTCTCACCCCGCTATGCCACGAATAAGTTTGGCCATCTGCTTAGGGCTTTCTAGCCATGCCCCCAGCCGCTATCTTGTCCCAGAATTTGTCCCAGAGTCTGCCCCAGAATCGACCTGCTCCTGTACAGCAGCCCGCACCAGTTGGGCCGTAGCCGGGGCAAGCAGCACGCCGTTGCGGTAGTGGCCCGTGGCCAGCCAAACCCTGTCATAGCCTGACAGCGGCTCTATAACTGGGGCAGGCTGGTTCTGGGGGCGAGGCCGCAAGCCCGACCAGGTTTGTAGTCGAGTCGCCTGGGCCAACCCCGGACAGAGCCCAATTGCATCTCGCCAGACTTCCTCCAACCGCTCGGCCACGGCGACGGGGGATAGATCCTGCCCGGCCTGCAAACCAGAGGCAAACTCCACGGTTGCTCCCACCCAATAGTCCTGCCCTCGCGGTGTTGACTCCCTGGTCTGGCGTCGAGCCGCCTTCAAGGGAACGACATGGATATCCCGCCCCGTGATCACCGGCTGAAAGGCCGGATCGCCTAGGGGTTGTGGAAGCTGAATCCGCATTGCCTGTCCCAAAACGGGCGAGAGCTTCAGATCAGTCTGGGAAGCTGTTAGCAGCCCTGTTGTCCCTAAACCTGCCGCCAGCACCACCCAATCGGCTGTCAGGATGTCATTACCACCTTCGCCATTCTCTAGCAGGAGCTGGTTGTTAGACCCCGCCTGCCGCAAACCTGTTACCTCCACGTTACAGCGAAACTCCACGCCTCGCTGTTGGGCAGCCTCTATGAGGGCCAGCGTCAGGGCGGTTGGGTCTACCTGGTAGTCCTGCGGCGAGTAAACGGCTGCCGTTAGATCAGAATGCTGCACCTGGGGACACCGCTGCCGGAGTTCAGCGGGCGTCCAGAGCTCTAGCTGCCAGCCCTGCCGCTGCCGCAGTTGAATCAACTCCTGCCATTTGGCCAGATCGTCTTCCGGAAAGCAGAGCTTGACTAGACCCTGGGAATTCCAAGCCACGCCCTCCAGCCGGGGCAGCAGCTCGGCATAGTAGCGCATACTGGCCTGCCGCATTGCCCAAGCGCGGCCTTTGGTTTTCTGACTGATGATGCCCATCAGCACCCCAAGTGCGGCACCCGTTGCGGCCTGGGCGGGCGGATGACGGTCGAGCACCGTGATCTGGAGCCCTGGAACCTGGCTAAGTTCGTAGGCTGTCATGGCTCCAACAATGCCACAGCCAACAATTACAATCTGTGTCATGGCGCTTGTCTCGTAGCGCTTGTCTCGTGGCGCAGCCAGCAACAAAGGGAACACCACAGCCGATGCTCCCTTCACAACATTTCTAGGCTGTCAGCCGAAACCTAACCAGGGATCAACTGGAAGAAGCTGTCCAGGTCTTTCAGAGCGGCGCTGTAGTTGCTGGACGCTTTAGCAAAATCTCGCGCTTGGGCAGCTTCGTCGATAGCATTCAGATGGTTGAAGACGGCCTTGGCTATATCCTGAGCCTGCTTCTGGGCTTTGGGTTCGAGGGTGCGGGCCAGACGGCTCATCCGAACACGCAGTTCACCCAGCGGGCCATGAATAAACGAAATAACATCGTTCCACTGCTCCTGCTCAATCAGGGGCAGTAGCTCGGGCAGCCGGTCTTGCAGGGATTGGATATCTTCGCCATACCGCTGAATCTGCTCTAGCTGAGCGGTTGTATAGAGCGGTCCTTTAGCGGCGGTGGATGGGTTGCCGCAGCTCACCAGCAGCGTGGTCACCAGGACTAAAATGAGGGCTAGAAGTGATCGAAAACGTGCCATGTCGAGATGATGAAATTGAGGGTAGTAGAAGTTACGGTGGGTAAAAGGCGTGAAACAACCGTCAGTCCTTCATCTGGGTTGAGCAAGCGAATTGCGTCCCAATCCGCTCCTGTTCACGCGCTCCCCCTTTGACCTTATCAGGAAGTGGTTCGATCAGGAAGCTGACCCGAACTCGGTAGACTCGCCTGATGGGCTGCTCCTAAAATTGACTGTTTTGGCCTGACTGTTTTAGGTCGAATTCCCTAGGGCTGAGCTGGCGAGGCGGGCGGAGCAGGTTCAACCGGCGCAGGCGCAACGGGCACAACCGGAGCCGTCGCGGGAGACGGAGCCACAAAAGGCTGATCGGGGAGCTGATTGGGGGCTGACTGCTGAAGTGGAGATGGGGTACCAGAATCAAGCGGCGTGGTGGGAGGAGGTGAAGCGTCGCTGATGCCGCCAATTCGATTCGGCGGCCAGAACCGGAACATGGCTCGGCCAATCAGGTTTTGGCGGGGGACGGGTCCCCAAAAATGGCCATCACAGCTGTTGTTACGGTTGTCGCCCAACACCAAAAACGAATCGGGCGGAATCACGCTGGGTTGGAGCTGGTAGTCGGGTTTGGCAGCAATGTAAGGTTCTGTCAGCGGCTTGTCGTTGATCAACACCGTGCCGTCCCGCACTTCCACCTTCTCGCCCGGCAGTCCTATGACCCGCTTAATAAAGGCATCCTTAATTTTGATATTGGGGTCCTGAATACCCAGACAAAATTTGCCAGCGGCATCGGGCGGCATAAACACCACAATGTCGCCCCGCTCGGGGCTGTGGAAGCGGTAGCTCAGTTTTTCTACAATCAGGCGATCATTGATTTGCAGCGTCGGCACCATCGACTCCGAGGGAATGTAGCGCGCCTCGGCCACAAACTGCCGAATCCCCAGAGCCAAAATCAGGCTGAGGCCGATTGTTTTAACGATTTCTTTCCAGCCTTCCTCGGGCTGAGGCGGCTTGTCGGTGCTCTTGCCAATTTTGGGAGGCTGGGAATTAGCCGATTGGGAACCGGACAGCGGACTGGGGTCAGTATCAGAGGAAAAATCAGGATCTGAGTTCGTTGGCATGGGTTCGGACAGGTGCCCTTCGATTTAGAGCAATGGAGTTTAGCGGTTG
>JBJTUI010000438.1:0-7990 GCA_046080625.1 Elainella sp.
TCAGGAACGGGGCGCATTCTAGTAATCAAGCAAGGAAAAGATTACTGCAAATCAAGGAGCCCCAATTATGAACCGCTTTGTACTCGCTACCCTTTCTGTTCTCGCCCTCAGCACTGTTGCTTCTCCCAGTCTGGCTCTATCTCAACGCTTCGAGAAATCCTACCGAGACAACCTGAACGCCCTGAACCAACGCTTCGATCAGGAACGGCAGCAAACCCTGAACGCGCTTAATCCCCAATTCGAACAAGAACGGCAGGACACCCTCAATGCCCTGAATCCTCGATTTGAACAAGAGCACGAGAGCACGTTGAACGCCCTGAATCAACGCTTTGAACAGGAGCGGCAGGATACTCTGAATGCCTTAAATCCCCGATTTGAACAAGAGCGGCAGGATACTCTCAATGCCCTGAATCCTCGATTTGAACAAGAGCGGCAGAATACCTTAAACGCTCTGAATCAACGCTTTGAGCAGGAGCGGCAGGATACCTTGAATGCATTGAATCCCAGATTTGAACAAGAGCACGAGAGCACGCTGAACGCCCTGAATCAACGCTTTGAACAGGAACGGCAAGACACCCTGAATGCCCTTAACCCCAGATTTGAGAAATCCTATCAGGCCAACCTGTATAGCTAAGACTAAAGCCAGAACTACCTGAAACTCTAGATACCTTCAAGTTTGCTCCTAACGCATCAGCGTAAACTAAGCTCCCCTATTCTGCTTGCTGGGAATAGGGGATTTTTGTAATAGGGCCAATTCTAGGCAATTTGCTCTCTGACCCACGCCCTCACCGCTCGTCTCAACGCCAATCGCCCCGCCGCCCGGTTGGCTTCGATCAGCTGCGGTAAAGCTCTCACGTCCAAGCCTGAAAAAATACTGCTGCGTTCTGCCTCAACGTATTCCCCACCCTGGAGCCGATAGACAGCCAGCTTCCCGGCATCATAGCACCAGAGTTCTGGCACACCCAGACGGGCATAGATCGGAAACCGGTCAAGCGATTTGCTCGTCACGTCAATTTCCAGAGCCAGATCGGGCGGTGGGTCTTGAGCCAGATCGATATCCAGCCTGCCCCGAATCAACGCCTCGTTTTGAAAATAGAAACAGTTGTCTGCCTCCAGCCCAACCTGCTTCGCCTGCCTCCGCCAGGTGCTAGAACCATAGCTCTCGTAATCCAACTCCAGAGTCTCTGCCATGTCTTTGACGGCATCGCCGATTGTCTCTTTGAAATATTCGTGCTCAGGCAGGGGAGTCATAATTTCTAGAACGCCATTAAAGTAAGCAACGCGAGACGAGCGGTGGTTGCCCAATTCCTGCAAAATGGCCTCAAACTCTTCCCAGGTGGCATCTTTCAAGAGAACCTGTCGTCCGGGTGGAACCTGAAGGCGCTGAAGCGGGATTTGAATGACCATTGCAGTTTCCCCACAAAGACGAGTGCTGTTGACTCTGGTTGCACTTCATTTTAAACTACTGCTCCCCTTATGAACGCCGATGACTGCTGGCGGCGTCCGTCGATGCCCAGATGCTGATAGACGAAAACTATAGAGCAGGAGGAGTCGGCCCAGCTTGAACGTTACAACGCCTATGGTGCTGGCTGCGGATGGGTAATCGCGAACACTGAATCCCGGTTTACGGGACTGAAACGTTTTGTCCTCTCCATTTCCAGTAGGCCGATTCGAGATCGCGAACACTGAATCCCGGTTTACGGGACTGAAACAGTATGCAGCGCTCTACGAAAAAAGGGCAGATGAATATCGCGAACACTGAATCCCGGTTTACGGGACTGAAACAAGAACATGGATACTCTTCTCTAGCTGAAGCTAAGGATCGCGAACACTGAATCCCGGTTTACGGGACTGAAACCTTTGGCTTTAGCTTTTAGAGCCACAGCTAGGAGATATCGCGAACACTGAATCCCGGTTTACGGGACTGAAACCAGGCGCATACTGTTGAACGGGTTGAACTGGTACTTATCGCGAACACTGAATCCCGGTTTACGGGACTGAAACGATAAAATTGAGTTCACTGAGCAATAAAGCCCGACTCGCGAGCGCTAAATCCCGGTTAACGGGACCGAAACTTGCACCGCTACTTCTGCCCCTAAAACCCCATGGCCCGTTCTGGTTACACGCTCCCCGTTTTTGCCGTTGCCGCTGCCAAAGCCGCCCTGTTGCACCTGCTGGGGCAACTCCAGCAAACACAGCTCAAGCAAAGGCAGACCGCGACCGATCCGCTTCAGGTCCAGATCGACCTGCTGCCCGACACCGCCGAGATCCCAATCCAGCAGGTAGCACAGCTCGCCCCCACCAGCGCCCTGGCCGTAACCCTCAGCGATCCGGGCGACAACCTCGACCTGACCCGCGACACGCCCATCTGGGCCTGGGTGAGACTCCGGTCTAGAACCGAGCAGGCCGAACCGCTGGTGCTGGAGGCAGGGGAAGGTTTGGGCCGCACGGCAGCCGGAGAACCCGCGATCTACAGCTACGCCCGGCGGCTGTTTGAGGCCAATTTGCTGTCCTTGATTCCCCCAGACTATAGCCTCAGCGTCAGCGTGATTTTGCCCGAAGGTCGCCAGTTGGCCCAGCGCACCTCCAACGCCGCCTTTGGAGTCCTGGAAGGACTGTCCCTGCTGGGGACAAGCGGCATCTCCCAGCCGCTCTCGGCTGCCGATTACCTAGCAGAGTTTCAGGAGATCCTGCGGCAGAAAGTGGCAGAACAGCCCCATCTCGTGTTTTGTCTGGGCAGCAACGGCATGCAGGTAGCCGAACGGCTGGGCGTGGCCGAGCGGGTGGTGCAAACCGGCAACTGGATCGGGGCGCTGCTGGTCGAGGCGGGGTTGCGCGGAGCCCAATCGGTGCTGCTGCTGGGCTACCAGGGTAAGCTGGTCAAACTGGCAGGCGGGATTTTTAACACATCGAGCCATCTGGCCGACGCCAAGCTCGAGATTATCAGCGCTGCCCTGGTGCAGGTCGGAGGCAGTCTAGAGTCCGTGCAGGCCGTGCTCAGCGCCAAAACCGCCGACGCGGCCCACCAGCGATTGATCGAGTTCAACCTGGCCGACGCGACCTTTGCCCATCTGGCCCAGCAAATCAGCCAGCGGGCCAGCGCCTACGTGCAGAAATATGCCAATCAGTCCCTGACCGTCGGCACAGTTTTATTTGACCGCAAAGGCCAGATCATCAGCCAGGATGACGTAGCCACGACGCTCCTGAACCCCGCTGGGTTGGGCAGCTGAGGTATGAGCCGAGGGCAATTCGGCGCTAGCCGTGCTTGTCAATCCCCAGTCGAGGGTGTGAAGTGGACCCCAAAAACTAGACAGGATTGAAGTGACCCCTTTGATTCAGCCAACAAAATCCGGTTTTTAAGGTGACTGTCTCTTTTCATGTCGGACATACAAACTACTTTACAGACTCTACCTAACAGCATCTCCAGTGAGCGCTGCCATACTGATTAGAAAGGGTTACAGGCAGTTGAGCCCGTTTGGGTGATCTTTTGCAGGGCGTACCTGATATCGGCATGGGGCCGAACCGTATCGGTCCACTGAAATAGCGCTCGCCGCCGCACTACCTCGGTTTTCAGATCATCGGGATTGATCAGATCCACCCGGTTGGGCAGGACGCTCCAGGCAAAGCGGACGCATTCCACCGAGCCGTCAGGATTCTGACGCAGCAGTCCATAGGCGGCCTCTGGCGCAGGCTGAACCGGCTCGGCCACGATGGCTACCGTCAGCACCAGACGCACCGTGGGCACCGGCAGGTTAGGCTGGGCTGGATCTGGTTTGTTGATGCTCAGGGTGAGCTGAAGGACATCGCCGGGTTGCAAAATGGAGCCAGCTGGCGTCGGACTGGAGCTGGTGGGTAGGGTGAGCTGGGCCAGAGGAATCTGGTAAATTGTCCCGGTTTTCAGCAACGCTGAGCTGGGTAAAACAAGCGGGGCCGGGAGGCCGGATCGAAGGCGCTGGATTTGCAGGAGGCGTACCGTAAACAGCTTATCTAGTTCGGCTGCGTTGGTGGCCCAGTCATAGCGCCAAGTCAGCAGGCTATCGGGATTGTATTCTCGGCGGTCGGCAGCCAGCCTGAGACCGATTAGCTGGGCCGCCGCCGCTGGATCAGAGCTGAGATTTGCCGCCACCTGGGTTGAGACATGGGCCGTGGGCGAGGCGAGCTGGCGGTTATATTCCGGGTCTTCGAACTGGAGAAACCGGGGTTGCAGGGGCAGGGGCAGGGTGCGGTCGCTGGTCAGCCGCAGGGTAAACGAGAGGGACTGCTCGAAGCCGTCATCGGTGTGGCCTGCAACAGGTCTAGGCTTGACGCGGGCCTGAAGGTTCAGGGTAGAACCGGCCCCCCGCAGCGCCAACCGGTCCATCAGGGCTTGCAGGCCGTTGAATAGCTTGAACTCTAAGGAGCCGGTGAATGCCTGCACTAATTCTCGCTGAATCTCTGCTTGAATATTGCGAATATCTTGACCGGGATTCTCAAATGCCGCGTTCAAGGATTGCGCCAGACGGTCGGGCAGGGGCAGCGCCACAGCACTCTGGTCAAACACCCGCTCTCCCTGGGAATCAAAAATCCGCACCCGGTAGGCGGAACCCTCCTTACCCAGACTGATCCGAGCCTGACCCTGCTCCGGTAGAGGGGCATCGCTGGTCAGCAGTTGCAAGTCGTAGGCAAGCTGGGAAAAGCTGAAGGTCTGCGCTCCCACCAGGGCAGAAACCTGGCCGATCTGCCAGTCTAGCGCTTGGGCGAGCTGGGGGTCTGTGCCCCGGTAGTTGACCAGGCCGAACTTCAGGCAGCCGTTCCAGTTGGGCGGAACCGCTCCGAGTTGGGGAACCAGCAGTTGCAGCCGCAGCCCTCTAGGGGGCTGGTTCTGGAGCAAATTCGCGCCCAGGAAGGCGGTATCGGTGGGTGAGTCGGCTACCCAGACGGTCTGGCGGGGCTGGAAGAAGCTGGCCCAGGGCTGGAGGGCGAGGTCAGGGTTGATGTTGGGCGGCAGGGGAACCGGGCGGGGCATGCGGTGCTGTACCGGCAAACTGCCCGAGACAAATACTGAGCCGGAGGTGAGCGTTTGGGGCGTGAGCTGGCCCTGGCGCAGCAACTGGTTGCGGAGATTGAAAAACAGGCCGGAGCGACTGCCCAGGAGCAGGTAGCGCATGGTGCTGGGGAGGATGGCCTGCCAGTTGGCGGTCGCGTCAGCGGCAGCGGCAAAGGTTTCGCTGACTGCAATCGTCGGCAGTGGGGGCTGGGGGGCCGTGGGCAGCAAGCTGGTGATTGCTCTGGCCCGGAATAGAGCTGGCAGGCCCGCCGTGACGCCGCTTTTGGCCGTGCGGTACTGGACGCTGTACTGGGGAGCTTGCCACCACAGCGTTCGGTCGCTGCCTGAGTTGCTGCCTGGATCGTTATCTGAACCGTTCTCCAGATTGCTCTCTGGATTCAACCGACCGGTGACGCTGGCTGGAGTATGGCGAACGCTGACGCGGAGGGCACTGAGTCCCCAGGGCCAGAGGGTGGGATCATCGGGGCGGCTTTGCAGGTAGAGCGGCTGGACTCCGGTGGTCTGGGGCGGAGCCAGCTCAAACGGCTGAAGCGACAGCGGCAGGCGCGTTCCTCCCCACTGGCCTTCGCTAAACCGCAGTTGGGCTGGCCGCGAGCGCAGTTGAAAAACCCGCTGGAGCGGCAGTTCGGCAATCGCCACCGGGACAATCTGGTAGCTGTAGGTGGTGATGATTGGCGCGACGGGGGGCATGGCGGCGGGCTCAGCTTCCGGGGGTGCCAGCGATGCCGGATCGCTGGGGGAAGGGGCGATGAGTCGGCGAATTTCGCGATACCGCAGCACGGCAACCGGCGACTCCGGGCAGAGGCGGGCGTGGAGGCTTTTGGCCCAGGTGAGGCTGTTGGCGTAGATTTTGAGGCTGTTGGCGTAGATTTCGGCTTCGCTGACGATGGGGGCATCGCTCAAGTTGGGGTCAGGCAGCTCCCAGAAGTGGCTGGAGACGGGGCGGAGGCTGTGGGTGGCCCGGTCCAGACAGAGTAACTCCGAGGAGACCAGCGACTGGCGATAGCGGTCGGCAAGGGGCTGAAGCGCCGGTTGAAACATCACGCCCAGGTAGGGGCTGCTGGCCAGACTCTGGGGCTGAACCTGGGCCGTAGCCGGTAAAGTGGGCAGCAGGGTGGCCGCCGCGAAGCGGGTGAGCGCCGGAGCTGCAGGTGATGGCTGGAGTGATATTTGAGACAACAGGCGGCTGGTGGCAAACTGGAGGCCTGTACTGGACCAGGGGTGGGGCGCGATCTGGGACAGACTGTAGCCGCGCCCAAACTGCGACCGCACCTCAGCCGCCGTCAAGGCCCGACTGTAGATCGCCACCCGGTGATAGGTGCCGAGCCAGGGGCGGTCGTTGGTCAGCTCGTTGGCTAGCCGCAGCTCGAAGCTGTCGTCCCAGTTGTCGAAGCTGCCCCCGGCCGTGACGCTGGCCTGCTCCACGCCGTTGATGTAGAGTTTGGCAGCACCATCGGCGGCGCGGGTATAGACCAGATGGACCGTCTCTGGGGCTGGCACTACGCTGGCTGCGGCCAGAAACGGTTCGCCGTTCAGATTGTCTTGCTGATCCTGTCTGGTGGTTGTCCGCAGCCGCACCCCATACCGGTTTTGGGTGGTGCCGTTGGGCTGCCAGAGGCCCTGTTGCAGCGAAAAATTCCGGTAGGATGTACCGGCAGAGAGGGTGACAATCCGGGCCGGGTTGCCCTCACCCTGATCGGCCCGCAGCGGCTTCACCCAGACCTCCAAAGTGAGTTCGTCGCTGGCCTTGCAGGCGCTGATCAGTCTGGTCGCGGGCTGTCTTGACCGGAGTACGGCGGGTCGGCGGATTTCCAGGCCGTCCTCCTGCCAGCGCCAGAAGTCTCCCTGGCCATTGTCGGGGTTGGGGCTTTGGGTCAGCTCCAGGTCAAGCGGAGCGCCTGCACCAGCTTGGTCGGCTACCCGAGTGCCGCTGCCTTGAAACAGGTAGAGCGCCTGGAGTCCGACAGGCAGAGGCAGAGGCGATTCTGGTCGGGTCGGGGCCGAGACTGTTGGACGGGCAAACGGGCCTTGGGCAAACTGCGACCGCACCTCGGCTTCGGTCAGCGCCCGACTGTAGACCGCCACCCGATAGTATTTCCCCAGCCAGGGCCGCTCGCCCAGGATCTCGTTGGCCAGCCCCAGCCGGAATGTTTGGTCGGTATTCTGGCCCGAATAGACCGGAAACAGCGAGTTCTCGACCCGACTGCTGGCTCGCTCCTGCCCATCCAGATAGAACTTCAGCGTACCGTCGGCCCGGCGCGTTACCAGCAGGTGAGACAGCCCTGGCTTGGCCGTCCCCGAACTGGCCAGCGGAGCCGACCGATCGAGCCGGGTGCCGTCTGAGTTGGTAATGTGCTCTGTGCGCAGGCGAACCGTGAAGCCGTCTCCCGGCTGATCGCTGTTGCTGCCCTGGGCCAGGGTGAAATAGCGGTTGTTGGGGTCGTGGGAGAGGGTGACAATCGGCAGCAGCCTGCTGGCTCTGGTCTGGGCTGCGTCCAGCTCGATCCAGGCTTCGATGCTGAGTTCGTTGCTGGCTCGACAGGCAGCGATTAGCTTCGTGGCCGGTCGGTTGGCGATCAGGGCGCTGGGCCGCAGCAGCCTGAGGCCGTCTGGTTCCCACTGCCAGTGGGCGGCCTGACCATCGCTGGCTCGTTCCGTCAGATCCAGGTTGAGCGGTTCTCCCACTCCAGATACATCGGCCACCGTCCGGCCAGAGCCGCCCTGAAATAGATAGAGCACCTGGAGTCCGGCGGGCGGGTTGGAAGGCGGAGTTACCCTGGAGCTTAAGCCCTCTGTTTTGATGACCTGATTGATCGATTGGGGCGAGAGGGGGCCGTCTGGTCGGGTTGCAGGCGGCACGGTCTGCCGGAAGCTGGCCAGGTTTTGCGTCAGAGCCGCCAGACGGCTGAGGCGGGCTGGAGAGTCGGGCTGGGTGGCAATCAC
>JBJTUI010000439.1:0-3654 GCA_046080625.1 Elainella sp.
TTTAGAGGCTTGCGCTATCTTTAATCCAAATTTAATTTCGGTGTAGAAAATTGCGGTTCTGCGTCTTGCTTGGGAGGAGGAGTTGAAGCTGATGACCCATTTAGATCATTTAGAGCAGGCTTGGCCAGTCGAAAATTCCTGGCAAACTTCGGTGATTAAACTGGCCCAGACGGGCAACCTGCGGGCGATTGCCTTCTGGCTCAACCGCGAACTGGTGCCCCAGGGAGTTTGCGCCCAGGTTTCGCTGGATGCGGCGGGTGGCCTGCTGGTACAACTTGTCAGTCGGCAAACTCCAGACTGCGATCGGCTGGTGCGGTTTATTTGTCACCGCCTCTGTCAACTCAATCTGGCTACGATTCAGCAGGTGTGCATCACCGCCCAGCTTGTAGGTTCTTCGACCGCTCTCTGGGAAAAGTCGGCCCGTCTGCCCGCCCAGCTATCTACTCATTCCCCCCAGCCAGCTCACTCTCCCCAACCAGCTCACTCTCCCCAGCCAACAGCTCAAAAAAATGTCCAGTTGGTCAGTCCAGTTGCGGTCAGCGTCATGGCATCGGGTTCTGCTACAGGGACAACCGTCAGGGCCGCTCCGTCTACAACAGCTCTGCTAGAGCCTCCCGTTCAGCCCGTGCCAGCCCCGGTTCCAGCAGCCCCCCCAGAAGTTGTCCGCCCGGCTGCACCAGTCGTGCAGCAGCGGGTTGCTCAACCCCACGGGCAGCCCGCCAGAAAAAAGCCAGCCCAGCCCTTGCGGTTCCGGCGCTTCTGGCAGCGATTCACCGCCAAGCCATCCGCCCCCAGATCCCATACCCCGATAGCTCAACCAATAGCCCAACCAGGAGCCCAATTCCGGCCCCTGCCGCCGCGCTCCCAGCCAACCAAGCCTGCGACGTTCAGTTTGCGGCCCGCCGATCTGCGAGCCGGTTTGGCCCACCAGCTCAGCGTCTGTAAGGCTGCCTCCCTCGACCTGACAGATCGCTCGATCTGCTGGTTTATCGACCAGAAGCCAGCTACCCGGGTTCTGGTGCTGGGCGGTTCGGCGGTGGCGGCGTTCCTGATTGGCTGTGGGGTTGAGCTGTCGAGCAAGTATGTCAGTCCCTCGCTTGAGACTTCAAAGGCCGCCCTGACCGGGGCTTTGCGGAGTATGGTGCCCTCGGGCTCCGTGCAGACGGCGGATGCCGATCGAATTGCGATCATTCGGCAGCCGGTGTCCAATCCTGACAATCCCACCATTCAGCTGATTTTTACTAATAGTGCTGACCTGACGCGCCTGCCCGCTGCCCAGCGTCGCCAACACCTCGGGGCCAATATTCCGCTGGTGACGCCCATCGAAGCCTACCGGCAGGCCGACATGACGATCACCAATCTGAATCATGCGATTACTTCCTCCCCGGCTCCTGCTAAGCCCAGTCCCGTTGCCGATTCAACCCAGCAGACCGACAGCGGCGGCGAAGAAACTCCCCAACTCACGGCCCTGCCCGAGGAAGCCGATAGCTCCAGCCGCCTTGACGGCAGTGACCATGAGGCCGACAAGATGGACTTCATCGATCAGGAAGCTGAACCGGAAGAGGTAGACCTAGCCGCCGAGGAGATCCAGCCGGAGCAGGCCGTGACGCCCCAGGAGCTGGTAGCCAACGGCGTTGATCTGGTCAACCTGGCCAGCAGTGCGATCATGCCGGAAGGACTCTCCCAGGTGAACGACAGCATTGATCTGCTCAAGCAGGGCAATATTCATGCGATCGGCGTGGGTGAGTCACTGCCAGAGGCAAGGCGGCCCCAGGTATTTGATGTCAAAGGCCAGCGGATTGCCTACCTGGGCTATGCCGATTCCTCGTCTCGGGCGGCAAACGGCGTCACACCTGGCGTCAATGTCAGCGTTTTGCAGCAAATGCAGTCCGACATTAAAGCGATTCGAGACCAGGTGGGCTGGGTTGTGGTCAGCTTTAACTGGAATCGCGAGCTGCGGGCCTACCCAGAAGAGTGGCAGGTCCAGCTGGCCCATGCCGCAGTCGATGCTGGGGCCGATCTGGTGGTGGGCTACCACCCAACCCTGTCTCAGGGGGCCGAGATCTACAGCGGTCGGGCCATCATTTATTCGCTGGGGGCTTCGATTGACGAATACAGCGAGAAACCGGCTGGCAACTACGAAGCGGCGGCCCTGAAAGTCACCCTGAAAGACCATGTGATGGAGCTGGAGTTTTTGCCGATTCGGGTCAAACGCGGGCTGGCAGAACTGGCTCAGGGCGCAACGGCAACTAAAGTTCTCGACTATCTGAGGCAGGCGTCCAGTCTGTTTGATCAGCCGATGCAATCGCCCACCAGCCTCAATTCCCAGGTGCGCCTGACCCTGCCATCCGCTCCCGACTCGTCTATGCCAGTTGAGCCATTCATCAGCTATCCTACTCCTAGCCCTGCTCCCGCAGGCCCATAGTCCCCTCTGTTGAGGTAAGCCCTTGTTTGCGATCACGTCTGAACAGCGCCAGTATCAAACCTATGTCCTGACCGATGCGGCCAGCTCGGCGGCCCTGGAAGTCGTGCCAGAGCGGGGCGGGATTATTACCAGCTGGAAACTGGGGGGCCAGGAGCTGTTGTATCTGGATGTGGAGCGCTTTAGCCACCCGGAGCTGACGGTGCGGGGCGGCATCCCGATTCTGTTTCCGACCTGCGGCAATCTGCCCGACAACCTGTATCGCTATGCTGGGCAAGCCTACTCCCTGAAACAGCACGGGTTTGCCCGAGATCTGCCCTGGCAGGTGGTGGCCACCGACACCCAGGCAGCAGCGGCTCTTACCCTGGAGTTGACCAGCAACCAGCAGACGCGGCAGGGCTATCCGTTTGAGTTTCAGCTGCGCTTTACCTACGAGCTGCAAGGCCAGTCCCTCACCCTGCGGCAGCAGCACACCAATCTCTCCGATCGGCCCATGCCGTTTGCCTCGGGGCTGCATCCCTATTTTAGCGTCGCCAACAAGGCCCAGCTCCAGTTCCAGATTCCGGCCAGCCACTACCAGGATCAGCGCAGCCAGGCCCAGCAGCCCTTTTCCGGCTTTGATTTTGAGCTAGACGAGATTGACGTCGCCTTCCGGCCCCTCTCCCAGCAGTCGGCCCAGGTGATCGACCCAGAGCGCGGGTTGCGCCTCAGCCTCGACTATGACCCGGCCTACTCCACCCTGGTATTTTGGACGATCAAAGGCAAGGACTACTACTGTCTGGAGCCCTGGACAGCTCCCCGCAACGCCCTAAATACGGGCGATAGCCTGCTGGTGCTGGAGCCTGGCCAGAGCCTGGAAACCGTTGTGCGACTGCGGGCAGAGTTCGTGACGTCGGGGTCAGCCTAGAACTGGGGTCAGCGCATCAGCTCCGACCGGACTGCCAGATTCCAAAGGAATTGATTATAGTGAAGTCTAATGGGGCGAGCTCCCCCTAAAAGTCGCTATCATGGCTGTCTGGCTTCCCTGAGATCGAGTCGAAATCGAGTCAAGCCGATCGTTTGGTCAGATGGCTTCGTCGGGGTAGCCCCAACACAGCGATTTGTTTGACTGATTTGCCCAGGAGGCCACCGTTGTCTTTTTCCACTGACGATTTTGCCAAAGCGCTTGAACAGCACGACTATCAGTTTCAGAAGAACCAGCTCGTCCGGGGGAAGATAGTCAGCTACGAATC
>JBJTUI010000440.1:0-6898 GCA_046080625.1 Elainella sp.
TCTGTCGGGCAATCTGGTGCGGCTAGATGACGTGCTGGAGAATCAGGTTGATCCGGGGCTGCTGGCCCAAACCGAATCCCAAACTGCAAAAATCGGGCGGTTGGAAGGTGCGATCGAGCTGCGCAACCTCAGCTTTGGCTACAGTCGGGTGGCGGCTCCCCTGATCCAGAATTTCAACCTGACGATTCGACCGGGCCAGCGCGTCGCGCTGATTGGCGGCAGCGGCTCTGGCAAATCCACTCTAGCCAAACTGGTAGCCGGGTTGTTTGAGCCCTGGAGCGGGGAAATTCTGCTAGACGGCGTGCCCCGCAGCGACTGGTCGCGGGCCGTCCTGACGGATGCGATTGCCGTGGTCGATCAGGATATTCTGCTATTTGCCGACACGGTGCGGGCCAACCTCACCCTCTGGGATGCCACTGTGCCCAGTGCGGCAATTGAGTCAGCCTGCCGGGATGCGGCGATCTACGATGCGGTGTTGGCCCTGCCGGGGGGGCTGGATGCGCCGCTGTTGGAAGGAGCCTCTAACCTGAGCGGCGGTCAGCGGCAGCGACTGGAAATCGCTCGAGCGCTGGTGAACAATCCGGCAATTCTGATTATGGACGAAGCCACCAGCGCCCTGGATGCCGAAACCGAGAAGCAGATCGACCAGAACCTGCGGCGGCGCGGCTGTACCTGTTTGATTGTGGCCCACCGGCTCAGCACAATCCGCGACTGCGACGAAATCATTGTGCTGGATCGGGGCAAGGTGGTGCAGCGCGGTACCCACGAAACCCTCTGGCAGGCGGGCGGCTACTATGCCAATTTGATCAGCAGTGAATCCAGCTGAATACAAAAAGCGCCATTTCAAATGGAATGACGCCCAGAAGACGTAAAAAATTGCGTGATCCATAAAAAAAACGAGGGGAGAAATCTTCCCCTCGCCGCTTCGCAAAGCTAGTTTTAGGCTAGTCGTCTTCCCGAGCGGTGGTTCCCTGCTGGAAGCCTTTGCTGTATTGACCGCCGTCGCTGCCGCCAGACGCTTTAGCCAGATCTTCGTCGCTCAGTTCACCAGAATATTGGCCGCTGTCGTGACCGCCAGAAGCCTGAGACAACTGATCGTCATTCAGTTCGCCGGAATACTGGCCGCTGTCGTGACCGCCAGAAGCCTGGGAGAGTTCTTCAGCGCTCAGTTCTCCGGCTCGCTGAGAATATTGACCGCCATCCTGGCCTCCTGCAGCCGCAGCAAGTTCCTCTGGGGTGAGCTCTTTTTCTAAAGCCATAACAAATACCTCCGTGAATAGTCTGTAAATGGTCGTGAACCAGTAGAGAATCGTGAACTTTGACAGTAAAGATCAACTCAGGAGCAAACGAGATAGAGAAACTCAGAGACCCGTTGTCTCTTGGGCCTTCTCATTGTCGGTAAGCTGACCTGAATATTGACCGCTGTCGTGACCGCCCGAAGCTCGGGACAGTTCATCGTCATTCAGTTCGCCGGAGTACTGGCCGCTGTCGTGACCGCCAGAAGCCTGGGACAGTTCATCGTCATTCAATGCACCAGAATATTGGCCGCTGTCATGACCACCGGAAGCCTGAGACAGTTCTTCAGCGTTCAGTTCTTCGGCTCGCTGGGAATATTGTCCGCCATCCTGTCCCCCTGCAGCCGCAGCGAGTTCTTCCGGGGTAAGTTCTTTTTCTAAAGCCATGACAAATTCCTCCTAAGGATGTAGATGGTAACGTTGATCGCTGTGAGTAGGCTGTGGATAAACAATCGCAGACTCTACGGGTATCGATATAACGCGGTAGCGGAAATCAGGATAACCAACCGGACAGACGGCTATATCCCTGTGAAGAGCCAGAACATTGAACAGAATGCTGCGTATTTTGAGGCGAAATCAAACTCACACCTTGGCCAGACACTGACAGCTCGTTGAGTTGTAGATCAACATTCAGCAGATCCACAGGCTCAAACCTGCCTTAACCCAGACTTATCCTGACCCAGACTCACTGATCGAGCCTGAACCGATTGGACTGGATCGATGCAGATGCGTACCGAAGCATGGATAAAACTCTTAGCTGAGTCAAACCCGTCATCGAGTCAAACCTAGCCCCTTGCTCAACACTGATTGTGTAACACTGGGTTCTTGCGTAATCTCTAGCAACTCTTCTCTAGCAGCTCTAAAGCGGTCGGATTTGGCCAGATAAGCTTGACCAAACTGCCTTAGGGCTTGAGTCCTGCGAACCTGGTTTGACTCTGGCCTGTGGCCCTAGTCTATGCCCCGGTTTACGGTCTTAATTTTGGAGCGCTCAGAATATACTTGCAGGGTACTTTCCAAGTAAATCCTCGATTTAAGACCACCCACAGTGTATAGCAAAGGAAAGGTTTCTGTCTATTGATTGCTCTGTCTTTAATAGTGACAGATGACCCGGCGGTTGCATGAGAATTACCTGAGAATTGAATCGTTAAAAGATTAAAATTTTATTTAGAACTGCGAAGCAACCCTTCATATTTCCACATATTTGCCAAGGGTGAACTGACATAGGATTGTCCTGTGGGGGTTTCAACTGCGCTTCAGAATGACTATATCCCTGATTTCTGATAGTCCAGGTCATACACAGCCTGTTCCCTATAGCCCAAATTTACAGCCCGATCTGCAAGTGATTCCCAGAAAGTAATTACCTAAAGCACCTTCGCAGTGATTTGACCTGTGCGAAGGGATTCGGCTATTGATTCACCTGTCTCGGCACTGTCTTGGTACTGTCTTGTCACCATCTCAACATTAAGTCCTCACCAGCGGTCGGGGCTGGCCGACTTCGGTGTTCTCGCTATTTTTCTATCTTCTATTGCTTTCAATATCCCTCTTTAACCTCCCTGCTCAGCATTCCCGCCCAACATTCCCTACTCCCGCTTCTCTTGCCGCGTTTTGACGAATCCCATGCTCTCGTTCACGTCGCCTTCTACCATTCAAGGTAATCAACCCCTGCTTCTGAATCAGCCCGGTCAAGTTCGCCAGGTGCAATCCGGCTCGGTTGCCGTGTTTGCGGTGCGGTTAGACCAGGATGAACCCGTGGGGCCAAGGCGCTATCTGTTCACGATTGAGGCAGGCTCTGTTCTGATTAGCCTGCCGGTTGGTGAGGCTGCCCCAGGCTTCGATCAGCCGCCCCAGTTTGGCTTCCTGGCCGTGGCTGTTGAGCAAACTGAACTGATTGAGTGGTCCTTGCTCGACCTGCCCGTGGCGAAGGCTTACCCCCTACTCGAAGACTGGATTGCCCGCCTGGGCAGCACGGTATCCCTGCCCCAGTCCATCGCTCCGGTTTCGGCAGCAACAGATCAGATCAGTCTTGAGCCGAATCAGGACTGGCGGCCCAATCGCCTTGTCTGGGCCAGGGTGCAGCAGGGAGTAGCTACCTGGTTAGGCAACGCCGGTCAGCCAGAGTTTTTGTTCCAGCCCGACTGCGGCTGTTGTCCGGTCAGCAGCCAGCTCTGGCTCAAGGCAACCGGCTCCGTCGAACTGGTTCTGCAAGATCCCCTCGACCTGGATCTGCCTGACCTGGTGGGGGGACTGGAGCAACTGCACCGCTGGTTTCTGAGCTGGGCGGCCCAACAGGAACAGCAGCAGACCCAAACGGCGATTTTGCGGTTCCAGCAGCGCCAGCAGCTCAACCAGCAGGTGAGCCAAACTGCCCTGCGCGGCCTGGTGGGGTTGCTCCAGCCCCAGCTAGCTGCTGCGGCCCCAGCCGACGATCTGCTGATGGTCTGCGGTGCTGTGGGGCGAGTCCTGGGTGTGAAGATCGAGCCGCCGCTGGCCTCGGAAAATCTGGAGCGGTTGGGCAGCCCTCTGGAGGCGATTGCCCGAGCTTCGCGGCTCAGGCTGCGGCGGGTGCTGCTGCGCGACCGCTGGTGGCAAACCGACGGTGGCCCAATTATTGCCTATCGTTCCAATCAGCGTCCGGTCGGGCTGCTGCCCGTGGCAGGCGATCGCTACCGGCTCTACGATCCCAACCAGGCCACTGGCCAATCCCTACACCAGCTGCCGGTCGTGGATGCTGCCGTTGCTGCCACGCTCGACCCCACCGCCTACATCTTCTACCGCCCCCTGCCCGATGCCGCCCTGCAAGCCTGGGATCTGGCGCGCTTTGCCTTCCAGGGCCAGGGCCGCAACCTGCTGCTGCTGTTAGGCATGGGGCTGCTAGGCACGCTGGCCGGGATGGCCATTCCCCTGGCTACCGGGCTGTTGGTAGATACGGCCCTGCCGACTGGCAACCAGAAGCTGCTAGCGCAGGTGGGGCTGAGTCTGCTGCTGGTGGTGTTGACCAGCGTCGGCTTTGAGTGGATTCAAGCGCTGGCAACGCTGCGGTTAGAAACCAGCTCGGAGGTGGCAATGCAGGCCGCCGTCTGGGACCGATTGCTGAAGCTGAAGCCCGCCTTTTTCCGGGCCTACACCGTGGGCGATTTGCAGTCCCGCGTCACGGGGGTCAGCCAGATTCGGCGGCGGCTAACGGGCACAACCCTGCGCACGATTCTGGCCGGTCTGTTTGGCTTGCTCAACTTTGGCCTGATGCTGGTCTACAGTCCTTCGCTGGCCTGGGTGGCGGCAGCGGTAGCTCTGCTGGTGATGCTGGTGACGATTTCCTCTGGGGCGCTGCTGCTGCGCCGATCCCGCAGGCTGCTGGAGCTGAAGGGCGAGATTTTTGGGTTGCTGGTGCGGCTGATCGAAGCGGTGCCCAAGCTGCGCAGCGCCGGAGCCGAAACCCGAGCCTTTGCCGTCTGGGGCGAGAAATACCGCCAGCAGCTCGCCCTCGCCCTCAGCACCCAATATATCGAGGACAGCGTTCGCATCTTCAACAGCCTGCTGCCCTCCCTCACTGCCGCCCTGATTTTTGGGGTGCTGGTGCTCCAGCTCAGCCATACTCCAGACGGTTCAGGACTCTCGACCGGCAGGTTTCTGGCCTTCAGCGCCGCCTTTGGAATTTTTATCACGGGCGCTACCAGCCTCAGCAATGCCGTGCTGTCGGTGCTGGAAATCGTGATTCTCTGGAGGCGGGCCGAGCCGATCTTGACGGCTGAACCGGAGGTTACGGCAGCCAAGGCCGATCCAGGACGTTTGAGCGGTCAGATCAGGGTGGATCGGCTCACCTTCCGCTATCGCGACGATGGCCCCCTGACGCTGGACCAGGTGAGTCTCGATATCCGACCCGGCGAGTTCATCGCCCTGGTGGGGCCATCTGGCAGCGGCAAATCTACCCTGATGCGTCTGCTGCTGGGCTTCGACAGTCCGCTAGAGGGCGGCGTCTACTACGATGGCCAGGATCTGGCTGGCCTGGATGTGATGGCCGTGCGGCGGCAGTTGGGTGTGGTGCTGCAGAATAGCCGGATCAATTCCGGCAGCATTTTCGACCTGATCGCTGCCAATACTCCGATTTCTGTTACCGAGGCCTGGGAAGCAGCAGAAATGGCTGGATTCGCGGACGATATTCGCTCGATGCCCATGGGTATGTACACCTTTGTCAACGAAGGTGGGACCAACCTCTCGGGCGGCCAGCGGCAGCGCTTGATGATTGCCCGCTCCCTGGCCCTGAAGCCCAATATTCTCCTGTTTGACGAAGCCACCAGCGCTCTCGACAACCAGACCCAGGCCATCGTCACCCAAAGCCTGGATCGGCTGGGCGTCACCCGTATCGTTGTGGCCCACCGGCTCAGCACGATTCGCAACGCTGACCGGATTTATGTGATTCAGGCAGGCCAGGTGATTCAACGGGGCAGCTTCAGCGAACTCGCCAATCAGCCCGGCCTGTTTGCTCAGCTGATCGCCCGCCAGCTAGGCGCGGTAGATCCAGACTAACTTAGCTTACCAAATCAGCAGAGCGATTCAAGCGTCCGGTAATTGCAAACGCCGTTGGAATCCCACTGGAGCTCTGCCAGCACCAAGGCCGAACCCGAGATCACAAGGCCGGTCAGCAACGGTTGCCAGCCTCCGACGTAGGGCAGTAGACCGATTGTTAAAATGTGTAGCCCACTGCATAGCAGAATCAATCGCGACCGCATTCCCAGTCCAGTGATCAAATAGCCAACGTCGCATATCCCCAGCCAGAGCGGACAGATCTCCATCACAATCCGGCTCCAGCTACACCAAAGGCTCAGATCGGTAATTACCGTGCCCAACAGCATCAGCCCCAACCAGCTGTACAAAATCCAGGCGAGCTGCTCTACAGCCGTGTAGCGCCAGGTTAACCAGGCCATTGCCCCACAGCCCAGCCCGGTTAGAGCTGAAGCCATAATCGCCTGGGTGATCCAGCTCAGGGGCACAAACTGGGCGATTGCAAAGATGCTGGCGGTTAAGAGGCCCCAGTTCAAACAGGCCTGATCGTGGCGAGTATAGAACGCAGACCAGAGGGTGAAAGCGCCGACCTGGCACTGCACGCGCCAGACCTGTGCTGTAGCAGACAGATCACCAGCAGCCGGTTTGCGAGACAGCAACGGAATCTCAGGGTTGAAGAATGCCATAGAATGAATTGCAATAGGGCTTGCTAATAGCCTGGGCAACAATTGCCCCAATTGCTTCTATCCATAGGGTTGAGACTGGCTGTTCCTAGGGTAGATCTGGGCTGCGGACGCTGTAGCCTGCCCCTCCTCTGCCAGCTAGGGTGGTGATTTCAGCCGCCGCGATGCCTCTACAACCGCGACATCAACTGATTTACAGCAGTTTTCAGATCAATAAACCATGGATTAACAGTGGGGTGCAGGGGCGTAGCCCCTGCGTGGGGGCACCGCCCCAGTCCTGTCAAGGTGACAAACGAGGATGCTGGGTTTGACCGTTTTGGTTTACGGCCAGAGGCCAATTCAAATCTGAAGTGCACCATCACCTGACTGACCCCAGAATACCTCATGGGGGGTTCGATAACCTAACGATTTCCTCGGTCG
>JBJTUI010000441.1:0-2641 GCA_046080625.1 Elainella sp.
ACTACAGCCCCACCGAGCTAGAGCAGTTCTGGCAGCAGGCCAAACGCCATCTGGCCCAGACCCAACCGCCTGCCGACGCCTAGCGATTCGCGACCAGGACTCAGATTCACAATTCCGTTCACCCTTCGCCCAGGTTAAATCTATGGCCGTTGATAGGACTCCTGTTCTGCCCGATGCGTTTTGGGACGAAATCCTCAACTTTGCCCAAACCACTACCGCCCGCGTTGGCGAACAGCTTCTGGCCGATTTTGGCCAGGCAGCCGCCGTGGAAAAGGCCGATGGCTCCCTGGTTACCCAGGCGGATCAGTGGGCCGATGAGGTGCTGCGTCAGACGATCCAGGCGGCTTTTCCCAGCCACGGCGTCCTGAGCGAAGAGGTCGAGCATATCTTCCCGGACGCTCACTGGTGCTGGATTATCGACCCGATCGACGGCACCACCAACTTCGCTCGCGGCATTCCGCTTTGGGCAATCTCTTTGGGACTGCTCTATCGCGGTACGCCTGTGTTTGGCTACGTCTATTTGCCGCCGCTGCGCCAGGGCTTCCACGGTTTCTGGCTGGGCCAATCGGGCCTGAGCGGACCCAGCGGCGCATTTCTGAACGGCCAGCCGATTCGGGCCAGCCAGGCCGAGCCCTCGGGCAACCAGTTTTTTAGCCTCTGCGCCCGCAGCACCCACATCCTCCAAAACCGCCTGCCCTGCAAGGTGCGAATGCTGGGCGTCGCCACCTACAACCTGCTCACCGTGGCGACCGGGGCCAGTCTGGGAGCGGTGGAGGCCACGCCCAAGATTTGGGACATCGCCGCCGTCTGGGCGATTCTACAGGCCGCTGGCGGCGTCTGGCAGCCTCTGAGCAGCGAACCGGCGATCTTTCCGCTCCAGCCAGGCCAGGACTACGGCAATCGGGCTTACCCCACGCTGGCGGTGAGTCGGCCCGAATTACTGGATGTATTTCTGCCGCTGGTTAACTCCTAGCGACTCTCTGCTGGGCTTTAGCTGTCTAACCGGTCGGCCTCAACCCAGACCGAGACGGAGCCGCCGTTACAGCGGAACTCGGCCCAGCCGTTTTCATCGGTAGTAATCGATTCCTGAATATGTTCGGTGATGTCCACGAAGGTGGTATTGGGTTTACCCACTTCCATCGACTTACTGCCGTCGGCCCCGTTGGTTAATACCACCACCATCGCGCCAGGGTGCTCTTCGTCGCCCAGACAGGTCCAGCCAATCGTGTTGGCATGGTCGAAGTAGTCATACTGCGGGCCGTAGGTGAAGTTGCGCCGGGCGTAGAGGAACTTGTCGATCAGCCAGCCGTGGGAGGGCATCACCACCCGGTGTTCATTGCCGTCGTTGCCGTAGTCTTCGTATTCCGTGCCGTAGTAGTCGGGGTAAAACACGCAGGGATAGCCTTCCTGGCGCAGCAGAATGATCGCGTAGGCCAGCGGCTTGAACCAGGGCTCTACGACGGATTCCAGAGCCTGCAGCGCCTGCGAGTCGTGGTTAGCAACAAAAGTAACGGCCAGACTGGGCTGCTCCTGCATCAGCGTTCCGTCCAGGATTTGCCGCATGTCGTAGTCTTGGCTCATCTGGCTGGCGGCATGGAAGTTGTAGTGCAGCGGCACGTCAAATAGCGAAACCTTGCCCTGAGACGTTTCAATGTAGGCATGAAGCGCCTGAATATCGGCATCCCAATATTCACCCACCGTAAACAACTCTTTACCCGTATGTTTCTCCATCTCTTCCAGCCAGCCCGGAAAATACCAGGCCGGGATATGTTTGACGGCATCCAGGCGAAATCCATCCACGCCCGTCGTATCGAGATACCATTTGCCCCAGGTGCTCAGCTCTTGCCTGACTTCCTCATGCTCGACGTCGAGGTCGCAGCCCATCAAATAGTCGAAGTTGCCAAACTCCAGCGACACGTAGTCTTCAAACGCTTTGCCCTCAAAGACGTAGATCGTTGAACTGTCGTCCGGGTTGTTGGCATCGTAGTCAGTCGCATCGAAGTGGTACCAGTGCCATTCAAAATCCGAATGCTTACCCTGGCGTCCGGGAAAGGTGAAATGGGTGTAGGTTTCAATTTCGTACATCTCGCCCTTCGGCTCCGTGCGGCTGTCGCGAGCATAGGGCGTGGCCTTCACTTTCTCCGGATTGTCGCCCCCCAAGCGGTGGTTTACAACGATATCGGCATAGGCCCGCACTCCGGCCTGCTTCAGCGATTTCAAGGCTTCCAGATATTCTTCCCGACTACCGTACTTGGTTTTCACGGAACCCTTCTGATCAAATTCACCCAGATCATACAGATCGTATACGGCGTAGCCTACCCCATGGGCACCATCAGTCGATTTGTAGGCCGGAGGTAGCCAGAGTGAGGTAAACCCAGCATCAGCGAGCTGCTGCGCCTTGTCCCGCACCTGATTCCACAGGCTGCCATTGTCAGGCAAATACCAGTGGAAGTATTGCATCATTGCGCCTTTATCCTGTGACATGCCTAGTAACCCTTCAAGGCGTTGCATAATAGTGATATGAAATCAAGGTAGACCCAATGCAATGTCCCGACTGTAGCTCAACCGACATCAGTAAGAACGGCAGACAAAGAGGTAAACAAAATTACCTCTGCAAGGCTTGTCGGCGTCAATTCATCGA
>JBJTUI010000442.1:0-7054 GCA_046080625.1 Elainella sp.
CTAAGAGAGCGGAAACAGCCTCAGTTGCTTGACTCTTACCTTCTCTTCCTCACTCCCTTGCTCCTGAATATACCGCCTCACTATCTCACTGTTCACGCCATCTCCCACTGTACCAATGTAGCCCCCATCACTCCAAAACTCTCCTCCCCACAACTGCTTTCGCAGCTCTGGAAACCGGGTAAACATTTCCCTAGCACTGATGCTCTTGAGCACCTGCATCACCCGTGAAGGAGAATACTTGGGGGCAGCTCCCACAAAGACATACACAGGGTCGCCATCGGTGCCCATCTCCTCTAGCTCAAACCAGTAGCGCTCGCCAATCTCTCTGAGCACTTGCTTGAGATACTCACAGCGTTCCTCGACCACCAACAAACTGCGGCGATATTTGACACAGAAAACCATGTGATAGCGAATTTGATACACGCAATGACTCGCTCGTTGAACTTTCATGCTCTCAAGTATAAGTCCAACTTGCCGACCTGACGGTCGGCGGGCTGCTTACCCAATCGCAGCAAGCTGCGGGGTATGCGCAGCCATTTTTAGATCAAATTATGTTGAGCTGCTTCCGCAGCAACGGTTAGACAGGTAACAATAGGTGACGGTCACTGCGCCGCTCTCACCCGCTGATTCCTCTACCGCACCCTACCCCATGCTTCAGCCTCCTGGCTTCCGGCAGTCCGAGGTTTCCACTGCCCTCGGAACGATGGTCTACTACAGCTCGGCAGAAATCCCCTCATTGCCCGACCCGACCCAACCTGGCTATCGTCCGCCTCTGGTGTTTCTGCACGGCTTTGGCGGCGGTTCGTCAGCCTATGAATGGTCGCTGGTCTACCCGGCCTTTGTGCCCGAATATGCCGTATTTGCGCCGGATTTGGTCGGCTGGGGCCGCTCGGAACACCTCAGCCGCAGCTACCAGATCCAGGACTACCTCGCCTCGATTGGCGATTTCCTGGAGCAGGTCTGCACCACGCCCGCAATCGTGATTGCCTCTTCTCTAACGGCAGCCTTCACGGTGCGAGTCGCCGTGACCCGGCCCCATCTGTTCAAGGGGTTGGTTCTGGTGGCCCCCTCGGGCCTAGCCGATTTTGACCAGACCTACAGCAACTTCTTCGCCCAGTTGGTGAGTACGCCCCTGCTCAACCGCCTGGTCTACAGCACCGCCATCGCCACGAGTTTCGGCATCCGCAACTTTCTCGAAAACCGCCAGTTCGCTCGGGCCAGCCGCGTCTCCCAGGAAATGGTGGATGCCTATCTGGCTTCGGCCCAACAGCCCAACGCCGACTACAGCGCCATCTCGTTTGTCCGGGGCGACCTCTGCTTCGACCTGGCCGCCTATATGCCTCAAATCACGGTTCCAACCACGGTGCTCTGGGGCAAACAGTCCCAGTTCACTTCGGCGGAATTAGGTCAGCGGCTGGTAGAACTAAATCCCCAGATGATCAAACGATTCACGGTGTTGGAAGACTGCGGCCTGACTCCCCAGCTCGAACTTCCGGCGGTCACGGTGGGCTGGATCTACGACTGCCTCAAACTGCTCGTCCCAGTTCGCTAGCTGGTGCCAGGGGTGATGGCAGCGCAAATTCCCGGCAAGGTGTTAAAATAATCCCACTTCGGGGAGTTAGCGCAGTTGGTAGCGCGCTGCGATCGCACCGCAGAGGCCAGGAGTTCGAATCTCCTACTCTCCATCTCGCAATTCGATTCAAAATATCCTAATCCATAGCTGGCTCGTAGAGTTCGCAGCGAATTTCGCTCAGGGGCAACCCGTTGGTAGGGGGCGGCATCGGGCAAACTGAGCCAATCCAAAGCACCGGCAGTTCGGCCCGCAGTTCCAGATAGTCGCCGGGTCGAGACAGGGGCGGCTCAACTCGCCAAGAACCATCGCTGCTGTGGGGCATATTCATGAACGGGTTGAGGCAGGAGGAGGGAATCAAGAGCTGGGGCGACAGGCCCAGATTGCGCAGTTCCGCTTCTAGGACTTCCTTACAGCCCGGCTGGTCATTGCCCAAAAACCGATTGAAGGCATGCGAGCAGAAGCCGCCGGTCCATTCGTGGGTTCCACAGGTGTCTGCTGTGATCGTCCAGAGTGGGCGCATGCGCTGGGTGTAGAGGCGATCTGCCGCAGCCAGCCGCCAAGATTCTTTGACAAATAGCGAATAGATAAGATCACAATATTCGGTCGGATCATCGCGGTAAAAAGAGGCGAAGTCAAACACCTGCTGACCCCGCACATCCACGATTCGCAGAATTTGACCGGCTTGCAGGGTACCATGCCCCCCCGCGCCCGGCTGCAGGGTGAGCGACTGGATGAATTTGTACGGTTGAGTCATCTGTACAGCGGAGTCATTTGTACGGTTGAGCCATCTGCGGTAAGTTCTTTCCTAAAATACAGCGGTTTTCACTCAAGTAAAGCACGGGAGAATGTGGGGGCGCAGCCTCCACACAGAGGTTCTACCCCTGCATCCCAATTTTTTGGACTTCATTCACCTGGAAAAAGGCTGTAAGTTTCTGCTTGAGCAGCAAGGGAACTTTCCCAGCATGAGGCAGGCCTACCCAGAATCGCCCTGGAATCGGAGATTGGGTCGGGCGAGTTGCTTCAGCGAGAAGCGCATAGAATGGGCAGATGGGTACCCTCCTGTGATCTTCTTCGACTAGCGGTATGAGCGATTTTCCTGATTCTGGTGCATCCGGTTCGGCTCCTGCTGATCCAGCGCAAACCGCGCTTCAGGAAGGGCTGGCTGCCCTGAAACAGCAGGACTACCAGACCGCCATTGCCCACCTGGAACCCTGTCAGCACAGTTCAGATCGCAACCTCAGCCTCAAGGCTCGGATGGCGCTGGTCAAAGCCTATGCTCGCACCGGGCAGGCGGGGACGGCACTTGAACTCTGTCGTCCGCTCTGCCAGCATCCCAACCCGCAGGTACGCCAGTGGGCCGAGCAGTCCTGCCGCGAACTGGAGCCAGAAGGCGAGGTAGAATCAGCGGGACAGGCCAGGGTAGATTTGTCTGATGCTACCGGATTTCAGCCTTTCGCTGCTTCAACCGGCAATACTCCAACCGGCAATACTTCTACTGGCAGCACCAGATTTCGCCCCGTCGCGCCAACTCAGGCTGGGCCTGCCCAACCGTCGCAGCAGACAGCTTCACCCATCCCCAGCGCTCCAGATTCGGCCTCAAATTTAGCCCCAGATTCGGCTCCAGATTCGGCCCCAGATCCAGAGCCGCCAGACAGGCTGCCAGCCCCCCAAACTGCGCCTACCCCAGTTTTACCTGCCGAGCAGGCAGACCCGATCTGGCAAAACGCGGGCCGCAGCAGCCGCTGGACCTCTCTGGGCCGGGTAGATGCGTCGGGGCTCTGGGCGCTGGAAGTCGGATCGCTGGTGCTGCTGTTCTATCTGTGTAAGGGTTTGCTCGAAGCCCTGTTCCGGCTCTGGAACTGGTTCACCGTCGAGTTGAGTCAGCTGCTCGACCTGCCGCGTCTGCTGTTGCCCGAATCGGTTGACCTACCGCTGCTGCTGGTGTTGCTGGCGCTGGGGCTGGCTGCTCCCTGGCTGCTGGAGCTGAGCCTGCGGGCCTACGGGCTGCGGCCCTTCAGTCTGGCTCAGTTAGAGCGTTCCAGCCCCGAGAGCAGCCGTTTGCTGAAGCGGACGACCCAGCGCCAGATGCCCCAGTTGGCTCTGCTGCCCTCCCCGGCTCCGCTGCTGTTTAGCTTCGGCTACCTGCCCTCCCAGTCCCGGCTGGTGGTTAGCCAGGGCTTACTCGACCGGCTCCAGCCCGATGAGATTGCCTGTCTGGTGGCGGCGGAGCTAGCCCACATCCGCTACTGGGACTTTGGAGCGATGACGGTAATTAGCCTAGTCTGCCAGGTACCCTATCTGATCTACTGGCGGGTGGCTCAACTGGGCGACCGCTGGGCCAACCCGGTGCTGCGAACCCTGGCCATAGGGGTTTCTTCGGTCAGCTATGGGCTGTTCTGGTGGCTGCGGCTGGCCGGACTCTGGCTGTCGCGGGTGCGGCTCTATTACAGCGACCGGCTGGCCACCGACCTGACGGGCAATCCCAACGGACTGGCCCGCGCTCTGCTGAAGCTGGCCATGGGTACAGCTGAGGTAATCCAGAGCCAGAAAGCGACCGCACCGCTGCTGGAGGGCTTCGAGCTGTTGACTCCCGTCGGCTACCGCAGCGCCCTCACCCAGGGCAGTCTGTATAACGGTGATCCAGGTCTGTTCCAATGGGATCGGGCCAATCCCTACCGGCGCTGGCTGCTGCTGAATCAAAGCCATCCGCTGCTGGGCGAACGCCTGGCCCTGCTGATGCAATATGGCCAGCAGTGGCGGCTGGAGCCCGAACTGGGGCTGGGTCAGCTGGGGCGGCTGCGGGCCAACTGGGGCAGGCTGGCCCTCCAGGGTGCGCCTTTCTGGGGTATCCCGCTGGGGGTTTTGGCCGGGCTACTGCTCTGGGGGCTGGGCTGGCTGGCCCGTCAGTGGCGCTGGTTTGAGTTGGCCTGGCTGGTTGAGGACCGCTCGCTGCCTCTAGCCTGTGCTCTGCTGGGGTTTGGCATCGGCATGTTTTTGCGCATCAACGCCTATTACCCCGACATCAAGCGCAACACCCTCAGCGTCAATCCCGATCTACCCGCCCTGCTCTCCCGAATCGAAGCCCTGCCGCTGGACAGTCTGCCCGTCCAGTTCAAAGGCACCTTGCTGGGCCGCAGCGGTCTGCAAAACTGGCTGCACCGCGATCTGATGCTGCAAACGCCAACCGGACTGATTCGCCTGCACTACACCTCCCGACTGGGCTGGCTGGGCGACCTATTTCCCCAGGCCATACGGCCCACGGCCCTGCTGGATCGCTCGGTGACGGTGACGGGCTGGTTTCGCCGGGGAGCAACGCCCTGGATCGAGGTGGAAACCCTCCAGTCGGAATATGGCCGCACCCTGCGCAGCTACCATCCGATCTGGTCCACGATCCTGGCCAGCGCGGCAGTGCTGCTGGCGGTCTGGCTAATTCTACGCGGCGCTTGAGCTATAGACACAATTTGAGCCATAGACACAATTTGAGCCATAGACACAATAGGGTGAACGCAACGGGATGAACGCAACGGGATGACGGGACAGCAAGCCGCCCAATCTATCGTGCTGGCGATCAGCTATCTGGGGCTGGCCCTGGGCTTTCTGCCGGGACTGCGGATGAACCGAGCCACGATTGCCCTGGTGGGGTCGGCCCTGCTGGTCGGGCTGGGGTTGCTCAGCCTGGAGGAAGCCTGCGAGGCCATTGATGCCACCACGATTGTATTTCTGCTCAGCATGATGGTGGTAAATGCCAGTCTGGCCTACGCGGGCTTTTTTCGGCTGGCGCTGGTCGGGATGGTGCGGCTCACCCGTAGCCCGTTGGGTCTGCTGGGCGTGATTACCCTGGGCAGTGGCCTGTTGTCGGCCCTGTTTCTCAACGACACGATTGTTCTGGTGTTTACGCCACTGGTGCTCAGTTTGGCCCAAACGCTCGGCCTTAACCCGGTGCCCTACCTGCTGGCCCTGGCTGCCGCCACCAATATTGGTTCCGTCGCCACGATCAGCGGCAATCCCCAGAATATTTTGATTGGCGCGTTCTCCAGAATTCCTTACCTGGATTTTGCCCTGGCCCTGACGCCGGTGGCGCTGATCGGACTGTTGATTCAGGTGGGATTGCTATACCTGTTTTATCCCGAGGTCCGGTCGCTGGAGCCCCTGCCTGTTCAGCCTTTGATTCGAGTGCGCCTATATAAACCGCTGTTTATCAAATCTGTTCTAATCACTGTTCTCCTGATGATTGCTTTTGTAACCGGTTTGCCGTTGGCCTCTTCGGCCTTTGTGGCGGCAGCCCTGCTGTTGATTACCCGGCGTGTTAAGCCAGAGCGATTTCTACGGCAGGTAGAATGGGATTTGCTGGTAATGTTCTCGGGGCTGTTCATTTTGACGCGCTGCACCCAGGCCCTGAACCTACCCAATTTGCTGGCCGACTCGATTAGCTCTGGCTTTGGCTTGGTTTGGGTCACAACCCTGCTGTCGAATGTGATCTCTAACGTTCCGGCTGTTCTGCTGCTGCAGCCCCTGATTCCCGCAGCCGATACCCAGAGCTGGCTGCTGTTGGCCATGGCCTCAACCCTGGCAGGGAACCTGACCCTGTTTGGCTCTGTGGCTAACCTGATCGTGGCGGAAGCGGCGGGCAAGCAGGGCTATCCCCTGTCGTTCTGGGAGCATTTCCGGTTCGGCTTGCCCCTGACGCTGCTGACGGTGGCTGTAGGACTGGGGTGGCTGCGCTGGACCGGATGATTCAAGGCTAGCGGTGTTGAACAGTCGGCAACAGCAAAGCTTCATAAAAAAACGGGGACGCCCACAAGGGACATCCCGTCAGGTTAATCTAATTTTGAGTATAGCTCGATTGCTGTCGAAGTTCTATACAATTTGTACGGAATCGGCAGCACAAGAGATTACATTGCAGATCACGGTATCAATTACACTACAGACGAGAAAATTTCACGATTCGACTATTTTGTCTGGTCCCAGATCGATCTATCGAGCCTGCTCAATGGTTATCAAAAGTAGAATGAGTTAGCTATATTGATCAGGAGCGAGGCTTGGAGCGCCCATGGCCAAATTTTCAAGAGCGAACTGCACCGACCGACTTATACCAATCCTTTTTGAAGCTGCACAAAATAAAAGGAGTCAAGGGGCACAGCCCTCTTGAGGGAACTCCGTCCCCACGCCCCTCTTTGATCCGGGTAATTAGGGGAATACTGGTTAGAGGAATAATCAATAGCAGCGTTATCAGCTGCTGCGATTATAAATAGATTGGTTACGTGAATCTCCCCCAGCTCAATTACCTTGAATTGGCTGCCTGCTAGCACTCAGCTGCTGACTATCGCCGACTATCAGAGACGGCTTTGTTGCATGAAGCAGAAACGGACAAGGGTGGACTTGAGTTGTATTTGATTAAGCTGTAACCGGGTAGCTATCGGGCTTGCATAGTTGGATCATCCTATTGAGCGCCGCACACTTGATGAACAACTCCACCGCCTG
>JBJTUI010000443.1:0-5145 GCA_046080625.1 Elainella sp.
GCTGCTGGTAGCTCATAGGGGTTCCTGGTTGTTGTGATAAACTTCAGGTTACCCTATGAGCCCTTGTCTGACGAGCTTTTAGAGGTGGTGCACTTCAGATTTGAATTGGCCTTTTAATTAACCCACAGATACCTTCAGCGAAAGCCATCCGCCCTTGGGGCGGTCACATTCATAAAGCCACCAGCTTCGCTGGGGGTGTCTGACTTATCTACAACTGTAATACTAAGCCTGTTAGCCCATGAGGCTGCCGTCAACCCTCTCCACTGTCCAGCTTGCAGACCGAGAGAAGGGCTAACGGCAGTTTGCGAGCCTACTGCTCTGCGCCTTCAATCGGGGCAAAGCCTTGGCGTTGGACGTTTTCGCTGATGTGGCGCGGCTCCAGGAATTGCAGCAGGTAGTCGGGGCCGCCTGCCTTAGAGCCCACGCCGGAGAGCTTGAAGCCGCCGAAGGGTTGCCGGGCCACGACTGCGCCGGTGGTGTGGCGGTTGATGTAGAGGTTGCCCACCTCGAAGTCCGCCTGGGCGCGGTCGATGTGGGACGGGGTGCGGGAGTAGAGGCCGCCGGTCAGGGCGAAGTTGGTGCCGTTCGCGAACTCGATCGCCTGGTCGAAATTCCCGGCCTTCATGACTGCCAGCACGGGGCCGAAGATTTCCTCCTGGGCGATCCGGGCGGTGGGGGCTACGTCGGTGAAGATGGTCGGGCCGACGAAATAGCCGCCTGCGGGCGCGGGCATTTCCAGGGCTAGCTGGGCCTCGGTTTTGCCGATTTCGATATATTCGCGAATCCGCTGCTGGGCGTTGGCGTCGATCACGGGGCCGACCTGGGTGCTGGGCAGTTCGGCAGGACCAACGTTGAGCGAACGGGTGGCCTCAATCAAGCGATTCACAAAAGCCTCGTAGATTGGGGCTAACACAATCACCCTGGAGCAGGCCGAGCATTTCTGGCCGCTGTAGCCGAAGGCCGAATAGACGACGCCCTGCACCGCCTGATCTAGGTCGGCGCTTTCGTCCACAATGATCGCGTTTTTGCCGCCCATCTCGGCGATTACCCGCTTCAGGTGCTTCTGTCCGGGCTGCAAGTCGGCGGCTTCGCGGTAGATGCGGCAGCCAACTTCCTGGGAACCGGTGAAGGTAATCATATGCACATCGGGATGGCGAACCATGTGGGAACCGACCGTGGAGCCACGACCGGGAACGTATTGGAACACGCCCTGGGGAATGCCCGCCTCGATCAGGATTTCGGCTAGCTTGGCGGCAATCACCGAAGAGACTTCGGCGGGTTTGAGCAGCGTACAGTTGCCCGCCACCAGGGAGGCCACGGTCATGCCGGTGGGGATGGCCAGCGGGAAGTTCCAGGGCGAGATGATCAGCGAAATGCCGCGCGGCTGATAGTGATAGCGGTTGGTTTCGCCCACCACGTCGTAGTTGACGCCACCGTCCAGTCGCTCCATCTCGTCAGCGTAGAAGCGGCAGAAGTCGATCGCCTCCGAGACTTCCGGGTCGGCCTGTCCCAGAGCTTTGCCGGTTTCCAGCACCATCCAGGCGCAAAGTTCCTGCCGCCGCTGTTCCATCAGGTCTGCCGCTCGTCGCAGGATGTTGGCTCGCTCTTTGGCCGGGGTTTTCTTCCAGGCCGGGAAAGCTGCCTTGGCCGCCTGGATTGCTTGTTCCGCCTGCTCGACGCTCAGTAGTCCGATCTGGCCGATCACCTCGTCGGGATTGGAGGGGTTGACCGAGTTCACTTTCTCCGCGGTTTCGACCGGCTCACCGTTGACGATCGGCAGGTAGGTGCGGCCCAGCTTCTGGCGCACGGTCTGGATGGCGCTGAGGGCAGTTTGGCGCAGGTGGGCGTCGGCGTAGTCGGTGTCGGGGGCGTTGGGGAAGCCGCTACGGTAAACCGGGGCCAGCTCCTCATCCAGCATCTGCGGCGGAGCCAGCAGTTCTTCAGTGGGGCGTTCTTCCAGGTTTTGGCGCAGGAACGAGGTGTTGGCGGTGTTTTCCAGGAGGCGGCGAATCAGGTAGGCCATGCCGGGAATCAGCTCGCCGTAGGGACAGTAGACCCGCACCCGGAAGCCCTGATCGACCAGCGCTTTGCCCAGCTTGTCGGCCATGCCGTAGAGGACTTGCAGCTCAATTCGGCGGGCCGGGATCTTCAGCTCGCGAGCGATGGCGATGGCGTGGGCCTGGGAGCGGACGTTGTGGCTGCCGATTGCGGCAGAGAGGTGTTCGTGGTTTTCCAGCAGCAGCCGGGTCATTTGCTCGAAGTTGGCGTCGGTCGAGACTTTGTGCGAGTAAACCGGCACTGGCCATTCGTGCTGGTTGGCCTTGATCGTCTCCTGGTCCCAGTAGGCTCCCTTGACTAGCCGTACCGTCACGGGCGTACCGCGTTCCTTGGCCCAGTCCACCAGATCCTTCAGGTCGCCGTAGGATTCGCGCAGGTAGGCTTGCAGAGTGATGCCGATGTCACTGCGGTGGCGAAACTCCTCTTCCAGCAGCAGCTTTTTCAGAATCGCCAGGGTGAGAGCCTTGTAGCTATATTGCTCCATGTCAAAATGCACGGCGCAGCCCAGCTCTTTGGCCCGACGCAAGAGCAGCCGGATCTTCTCGCTCACCTTGGCCTCACTGCCCGCCTCGTCCAGCGGGTCAAACTGCGAGTAGAAAGCGGTCAGCTTCACGGATACCTGGGCGCGGGGTAGGGCTTCGCCGTCGGCCTGGTCGATCTGCGGTACGGTAGTCCAGCGCTGGGCGGCTTCGGTCAACTGCTGCATCAGGGCCATGTAGCGGTCAAAGTAGAGCTGGGCCTCGGCTTCCGTCACTACGGCTTCGCCCAGCAGATCGACCGTGAAGGCCATTTTCTGCTTGCGCAGCTGCTCGATTGTCTTGATCACCTGCTGGATGTTTTCGCCCGCGATGTATTTGTGGGCCAGGGTCTCGACCGCGCCAGACACCGTGGAGGCGGCCACCTGACCAGGCATCGAGTCAGGGTTGGCGAAGTTCAGCATTGACTTCAGGGCGGCGGGCAGCTCGACCGAGGGGTCACCCAGGTATTCCTGCATATGGCGGGCGATTTCGGGCTTGCTTTGCAGGGCGGGCAAACAGTCGATGAACCGGAACATCTGCACCCGCAGGCCAGGATTGCTCATCGTCCAGCCCAGCAGTTTGTCGTCCCAGCGCATCTGGTCGCGCATCTGGCTGAAGAAATTCCGGTTCTCGCGGGTGGCGCTCAGGAGCTGGCGAGCAATGGCCTGGGTTTGGCTTTCGTAACGGCCATCTAAATTTCGTTGCGTTTGTACAACCACAGTCACTAATCCTCTCGGCTAAAACGTCGGCTAAAACGGCTATGGGCAGAATCGGAGCCTCTGCCGTTCGGGTCTGTTAACAAGTTCTCTGTCTCTATTGTCGGTGCTGGTGGCGAGGTTGACATCACCAGATCAGTGGGGAAATCGTGACAAAGGGAGGTGGGGAGGTGGGGGGGCGCCACAGCAATTCTCATTTTGACGAAAGGCTGTTCAAGCTTTGGGAATGCCGGTATTGTAAAGACATCTAATACAAATATTTTAGATAATGATACAAATAGAGGGGGGAATCAAGCCCAGAAGGAGAATCAGATGGCCGGAGTCAGTCGAGTTGTCATCCAAGAAGCAGTCGAAGACCTCAAAACCCTGATGCGACAGCAAACCCAAGTCGCTGATAAAGAACGCATTCAACTGCTGTACTTGCTCAAAAGGGGGCAAGCCGCATCTGTAACCCAGGCCACTGCCCTGTTGGGCCGAGGACGTGCCACCCTGCAACGATGGCTCGCTAAGTATCAAGCGGGTGGCATCAGTGGACTGCTGGAGCACAAGCCCCACTTAGGGCAAGAATGCCAAATTCCCCCAGCCGCTCAAGCTGAGCTGCTCCAACGGCTTTCCAACCCCCAGGGTTTTGCCAGCTACCGAGACATCCAAACTTGGCTTTTAGAGGAGCATGGTCATCTGATGAGCTATCAAGGGGTCCACAACCATGTGCGCTATCGTCTTCAAGCCAAGCTCAAACGACCTCGTCCTCAAAGCAGCCAGCAAGACCCCCAGCAGGTATTTTTTTAAGCGTGAACTGGCCCAAGAGTTGGCCGAGATAGCAGCAGAAGCCTTTGCCGAGGGCGACAAGCGGCCTATCAAGTACTGGGCTCAAGATGAGACGCGAGTCGGCTTACAGACACAGCTTGGCTGATGCATCACCTTGAGCGCGGTGAAGCCGAGTCAGGCGGTGCGGTGGGGGCGCGAAAACTTCTGGTTGTATGGCCTCGTTGAGCCTGTGACGGGAGAGTCGTTTTTCTTTGAGTTTTCGCACCTTGACACCGCTTGCTTTGAATGCTTTTTGGCGTTACGCCAAATCAATTTGTAAATGATACAGATAGATTTGGCCCTTGCCTACTCTAAGCTAGGTTCGTGCTCGTGAATCTTCGCCATCTGTATCATTCACTGGAATATTTGGTATTAGTGTCTGAGGCTTACCCGGATGTGCTCAATGTGATTCAGTTAGACCAAGCCCCGGCTCACAGCAGTGACATGCTGACGATACCAGAGAACGTGGTATTGCTGTTCCAACCGCCGCATAGTCCAGAGTTAAACCCTATTGAGCGAGTTTGGCAGGATCTGAAGTCGGACCTCAAAGGGGAGGTGTTCACGAAGCTCAATGACCTCAGAACAGCGATTCGAGAGGTATTGGGTTACATGAGTCCAGAGTGGCTAGCGTCGCTGACTCAATGAGTTATGGTTAGATCTGGTGTATGAGAAAAAGGAGAAAAAAGGCGTATCCTGCTGAATAAGACAAAAAAGCTCAGACCAGGAATACACCATGAATAACGATAACCTGATTGAATTCAAAACACCAGAAACCACAGAAACGTTCACAGATGCCCTCACAGCATTAGGCAGCTTGTACGAATAAGTTGATCACCTGGATCGGTCTACTGGCTTGAACAAGGGGCTTAAGCCCCTTGCCTGCTCAGGTTATTTTTACAAGACTCCTTAGTGCGACAGGGCGCAAGGCAAATCATTGCTCAGGCGGTAGAGGCAGAGTTGACAGAGTTTCTGGCACAGCATCGCCAGCTTAAAGATCAGCAAGGACGGCAAGCTGTTGTTCGCAACGGCTACCTGCCGGAGCGCAC
>JBJTUI010000444.1:0-8266 GCA_046080625.1 Elainella sp.
ATTCGCGGATTTAATCGCCTAGCTCAGGTGATTGAAGGAGTCAAATTTCAGGATGGTATCGCAATCACTGACCTCGTTCGCTCCACGACCAAAAACGCTGCTTAATTCTTCTTCATACACCAGATTTGACAATAACCCTGAGTGATGGAGCCCAGTCTACTGATTTGGATAATTTGGGTCACGCCGCTTTGGGCGACTTGACTACTGGTGCAGCAGTTTAATCCGGTGAAACGCCCAACTTCTGAATGAATCAAATTTCCCAAACGAACCCATTTCTGGGTGAGTCAGGCCAGCCTATTTCTACAGGTCTAGATCGCAGGTTCGAATTGGCGATAGGCTGAAAGGGTACCTAACTGCACTATCCCCCCTTGTTGATTGCGTTGATCGCTGCACTTAATCTGCCCTCTTTTCTGTGGCTCTGGCGAATCGCGGCCTGGTCCATGGGGTTTTCGCTCTTTGCCTATGGCTTGCTGGCCGTAACGGGGAGCTGGCTGTTGGTAAGCCGTCGCTCAAGTCAGGTCCGGCCTAGCTGGTTGCGCCCCTTTCATTTCATTACGGGCGGGACGTTGGTGTTACTGGTGCTGCTGCTGCTGGCAATCGGGCTAATTGGGACGCTGGGATACTACGGATCATTGGGGCATTCGGTTCATTTACCAGCAGGTCTATTTGTTGTGAGCTTGACCCTGCTGTCGGGGTGGAGTGCAACCCAAATTAGCCCCCAGCGTCCTTGGGCACGTCCGCTGCATCTGGGCAGCAATCTGGTTCTGCTGCTGGGTTTGATTGCCGTCAGCCTTTCGGGGTGGACAGTCGTACAAAAATACCTGCCGTGAGGCTTCACTCTGGCTGCTCCTACTGAGCTAACCCTTTAGAATAGGCTTAGCCCACTCCGAGTCGGAGGTGATTACGAGCCGTGTCTTCTTTGCCCGAGCCATCTGCCGATTTGCCTGCTGAGTCCCCAGCGACCCCAGCAAATTTCTCTGCCCAGCCTGAAGCTATTGCGCTTGGCGAAACTAGCCCTGAGCCTGTCCGGATTTTTCGGCTTGCGCCCCTGATCCGCCTCACGCTGCTGGCTTTTTACACTGCCCTGACCTTACCGCTCCCAGTGCTGGCAGCCGCGACTCAAGCTACAGTACATCCCTTGGTGTTGGCAGTTGGTCTGGGACTGGGCGCTGTTGCCCTGTATGGAGCCTTGAGTGAGCGGGTAATGACAGATGCGACAGGAATTCAGGTGACTTATCCGGGCTGGTTTGGTTGGGCAATGCGACGGGGCTGGTCGCTGGCCTGGACGGATATTGAGGCGCTGAAGCCCTGCTCAACCGGACAGGGGGGGATCGTCTATTATTTCTTGAGTAAGGCTGGCAAAGCCTACCTGCTGCCGATGCGGGTTGCTGGCTTTGCGGAACTGGTGGGGCTGGTCGAGGCGAAGACCGGAATTGATACGCGAGACGTGCGGCCTCTGGCCCAACCCTGGATGTACCTGTTTCTGCTGCTGCTCACGGTGTTGCTGCTAGCTGTCGATGTTTGGACTTTAACAGTAGCGCTGGGGCAAGCTTGATTCAAAAGCATAGCAGCAAGCTAGAATGCAAAAACTGTGTTTCGTTTTTGGCAGCTGATTTTGTCTTCTTCCAATAGCCTGCTGCGGTTAGAACAAATTAGTCTCAAGGCTGCGGTTGGTGTTGATTACTTGCTGCAAGATATTTCTTGTGAGATCTTCCAGAACGACTGTTTTGGCATTGTAGGAGCTTCTGGATCGGGTAAAACAACTCTACTCAGGGTGATCAATCGACTGGTTGAAGCCAACCACGGCCAGATTTTTTTTGAAGGGCACGAGATCCGGCAGATCCCAGTCATCGACCTGCGGCGGCAGATTACGCTGGTTCCTCAAGAAACCCGGCTGTTGGGTATGACAGTACGGCAGGCCATGGCCTATCCCCTGTTGCTGCGAGAGGTAGAACGGCCCATGCTGGAACAGCGCCTTCAGACAGTAATAGAGCTCCTTCAAATTCCCAGCGACTGGATGGAGCGGACCGAAACCCAGCTCTCAGTTGGGCAACGTCAGCTGATTGGGATTGGCCGAGCTCTGGTGATTCGACCCAGGCTGTTGCTGCTAGATGAACCGACTTCAGCCCTGGATGCAGGTCGAGGCACACATCTGGTGCAGGTGCTGCGTTCTCTCGCCCAAACGACCTCCCTGACTGTGGTAATGGTGAATCATCAGCTAGATCTGATGCAGCAATTTTGCAGCCAGCTGCTCTGGTTACGTCAGGGGCGCATAGCGCTAATGACTTCGGCCAGTCGGGTAGACTGGGGAGAGGTGAAACAGGGTTTGGTAGACGCTAATCAACAGGAAGCCGAAGACTGGGGGTAGTTTGGAATGGTGCGGAAATGACGGTTTTGGGAACTGGCAGGGAAAGCCAAGGTGGGGAAAGCTAAGGTTCAGGCAACCTGCCGCCAAGCCAGGAAGCTAGCGCTAAGATTACATTAATCTCTGCTCAAATTTTAGTCATGACGACGCCAGAAGAATCCTATCGTGCGTTGGTAGAACGCTACATGCGTGCGGGCCAGCTATCTGCTGAGGATCAAGAAGCTCTGGAGGTTGATCGAGCGAATTTAGGTCTTTTGCCTGCAACAGCTCGTTCCATTGAGCAGGCGGTGGCAGAAATAACGGTTCCACCAGCTGTTACCGCCCTCCCGCCCAACAGCGAGGCGCCACCTGTCCTCATTCCTGTGATTCCGGTTGTTGAACCACCGGAAGCGAATGTATTGATGTCAAAGCAAACCGACAGTGGACCGGCAGAACCACGGCAGCGTTCTGCAGATTATCTGGCCCATCGACAGCAGTATAAGCAGGAGCTGTGGCGGGCCTGGAAAGAAAACGGGCCATTGCTTAGCGAGGAAGCATTTGCCCACCTTAGAAAACTTGAGGAGCAGTTCAACCTGAGCTTTGATGATGTGGCTCAAATTTATGGGGAGGTGACTCAGGAAATTGCTACTGGCAACCCTCTACCTGCTTCAGTAACCTTACCAGAGGTCGATCAGGCTGATTCAGAAAAGGCTGAGGTCGAAGTAGAAGCGGCTACAACAGAGGTTAAAGAGACCGAGGCTGCGGCTGGGGTTGTGGTTGAACAAACTTCAGAAACCAAAGCCCCAGAAGCTGAAGAAGCGGTAGAGCAGCCTGTTTACGATAGTAAGCTGGTCGAGCCGTTTGAGCGGTTAGAAAAGAATTTGGCAAGCGGCAAACTGAGGGCTGCCGATGAAATTACTCGCGATATCCTGTTCGAAATCATCAAACCCAAACGAGATTGGATTGATGTAGGCACACTACAATCTTTCACCCCTTCGCCGCTCGATAGAGGGGCGCTCAAAGCGCTTGATCATCTTTGGCACAACGGTACTCCTATGGGTGGATTTAGGCGGCAACTACAGGTATTTGGTGAGGTGCCTCAGGAGAGTTTAGACAGCCGCCAGAATGACAATCGTCTGCTAGTCTTAGAGTTCAGTAGGGAGGTCGGCTGGTGGGCAGATGGCCTAGAGTTTTTCAAACTTTATGACCAGCTAAACTTTACGACCGAAGCGCCTAAAGGCCATCTGCCTGCGCTCTGGTTCTGGACAATGCCGCGATCAGAGTCCTTCAAACATGGCAATTTTGGCCTTTTCCAAGGACGAGGCGGCTGCCGAACTGAGGGCTATGTTTTACCTGCCTTTATGAGACTATTGAAACACTGCGGCATTGAAGCTATGTAATGCTTGCCGTATGCTCTGGTGTTTAGAGTGAATACATGGAGGCGAAGTTCGCTGTAAACTCCATGTAGATAGTTAACTTGCTAATCCTATACCTGAGTCTCTCTGATTCTGAATCTTAAAATTACTTATGACCTCATCAGCGTTCTCATTTTTTCACTTTCCACGACTAATCTAATTTTACTAATAAAATTTTATCTGTTCAGCATGTTGGTGATCATATATCTTCTAATCCCATAGCGGTGTTTTTATCTCTAATATGACTTGTACCAGAAAGTCATTTATGATTTCTGGTCATATTAAATTTTCCTACTTTCTTAATGATCTAAACATCCCTGGGTCACATACCCCGCAGCTTGCTGCGGTCTGTAGAACAGCGCAGACGCTGTTGAGCGAAGCGAAGTGATACCCCGCAGCTTGCTGCGGTTGGGAAGTTCATTTTTCAGCTGATTTTATCAATCTGATTCACCCATGCGAAGGCAGTGGCAATGGGCTGCCACAGCGGTTGAACATATTCGAGCACTTCCTCGCGTGTCGCTTCAGGCTGGGCTATTCGTCTGACCATCTTGGCTTCACTTTACATTCACTCACTACACTCAAAATACAGTAGCAAGTTTTTTGTCTCTCCTCCAGCTAGCTTTGCTGCCCTAGAAAAAATCCTCTCCAGTTCGTACTTGGAGAGGATAGATATTGTTATTTACACAGTTAGCCTACACCGTCGTCAATTCAGCGGGCAGGCGTTTGAAGGCCAGCCGTTCGTTCTCGATATCGACGAAGATCGTGTCACCGTCGTGGAATTCGCCGCGCAGGATCGATTTGGCGATCTGGGTTTCGAGTTCGCGCTGGATGGCTCGCTTCAGCGGACGAGCGCCATACACCGGGTCGTAGCCGACTTCGGCCAGGAAATCGAGGGCGGCATCCGAGAGGCGCAGCGACATCTTGCGGTCGGCCAGACGCTGGGACAGGCGCTGCACCTGAAGCTGGACGATATGGCGCAGCTCGGCTTTTTGCAGACCGTGGAAGATGATCACCTCATCGATCCGGTTGAGGAACTCGGGACGGAAGTTGGCGCGCATTGCCTCCATTACCCTAGAACGCATTTCCTCGTACTGCTGATCGTCACCGGCAATATCCAGGATATACTGCGATCCGATGTTGCTGGTCATGATGATCACCGTATTCTTGAAGTCCACGGTGCGGCCCTGGGAGTCGGTAACGCGACCGTCATCCAGGATTTGCAGCATCACGTTGAATACGTCCGGGTGGGCCTTCTCGATCTCGTCGAACAGGATCACGGCATAGGGGCGGCGGCGAATCGCTTCTGTGAGCTGACCGCCTTCCTCGTAGCCGACATAGCCGGGAGGCGCACCAATCAACCGCGAGACGGCGTGTTTCTCCATGTATTCCGACATGTCGATCCGCACCATTGCCTCTTCGGTGTCGAACAGGTAGGCGGCCAGGGCTTTGGCCAGCTCGGTTTTGCCGACGCCGGTCGGACCGAGGAAGATAAAGCTGGCGATCGGGCGGTTGGGGTCGGCCAGTCCGGCTCGGGAGCGCTGGATGGCGTCGGCCACGGCGGTGACGGCTTCGTCCTGACCGACAACGCGGCGGTGCAGTTCGTCTTCCAGGTGCAGCAGCTTCTGCATTTCCGACTCGACCAGCTTGCTGACCGGGATGCCGGTCCACTTGGAGATGATTTCAGCGATGTCGGCCTCGGTGACTTCTTCCCTGAGCAGCGATTTACCGCTGGTCTGGGTCTGGGTCAGCTTGGTTTCGGCCTCCTGCACCTGACGCTGGAGGTTGGTCAGCTTGCCATACTTCAGCTCGGCGGCCTTGTTGAGGTCGTAGTCGCGCTCGGCCTGCTGGATCTCCAGGTTGACCCGGTCGATCTCTTCCTTCAGCTTCTGGACTTCGCTGATCACGTCTTTCTCGGCCTGCCACTGGGCGTTGAGCGTGCTCTGGGTTTCCTTCAGGTCGCCCAATTCGCGCTCCAACCGCTCCAACCGCTCTCGCGAGGCCACGTCCGTTTCCTTCTCCAGGGACAGTCGCTCCATTTCCAGCTGGAGGATTTTGCGATCTACTTCGTCCAGTTCCTCTGGCTTGGAGGTGATCTCCATTTTCAGCTTGGCGGCAGCTTCGTCTACCAGGTCAATCGCCTTGTCGGGCAGGAAGCGGTCGCTGATGTAGCGGTTAGATAGGGTGGCGGCAGCAACCAGCGAGCTGTCGGAAATCGTTACCCCGTGGTGGACTTCGTAGCGCTCTTTCAGGCCGCGCAGAATTGAAATCGTGTCCTCAACGCTGGGCTGATCGACATAGACCTGCTGGAAGCGGCGTTCCAGGGCAGCGTCTTTCTCGATGTATTTGCGGTATTCGTCCAGCGTCGTCGCGCCAATGCAGCGCAGTTCGCCGCGAGCCAGCATCGGTTTGAGCAGGTTGCCGGCGTCCATTGCGCCCTGAGTCGCGCCTGCGCCCACGACGGTGTGGATCTCGTCGATGAACAGAATGATCTGGCCCTTCGAGTCGGTGACTTCCTTCAGCACGGCCTTGAGGCGCTCTTCAAACTCGCCCCGGTATTTGGCTCCGGCAATCAGGGCACCCATATCGAGGGCAATCAGCTTGCGGTCCTTGAGGGATTGGGGCACGTCGCCGCTGAGAATGCGCTGGGCCAGCCCTTCGGCGATTGCGGTTTTACCGACGCCCGGTTCGCCAATCAGGACGGGGTTGTTTTTGGTGCGGCGCGACAGAATCTGAATCGTGCGGCGAATTTCGTCGTCGCGGCCAATCACCGGGTCCAGCTTGCCCTGCCGGGCGGCTTCGGTCAGGTCGCGGCCATATTTTTCGAGGGCGTCATATTTCCCTTCCGGGTTCTGGTCTGTCACTTTCTGGTTGCCTCTTACCTGGTCAATTGCGTTTTTGAGGGCGGCTTCGCTGAGCTTAAATTCTGAGAACAGAGCTTTGCCGATCCGGTCGTCCTTACTGTAGCCCAGCAGCAAATGCTCTACCGAGATGAAATCGTCGTCGTAGGATTTGCGAGCCGACTCGGCCCGGTCCAGCAGCGTGTCGAGCGAGCGACCCAGATAGACCGAGCTACCTGCCCCCGACACCTTAGGCTGGCGCTGGATATAGGCTTCCGCGTAGTCGCGGGCCTTCTGGACATTGACGCCCAGCTTGTTAAAAATGCTCGTGGTTAAGCCTTCGGGCTGCTCTAGCAGGGCCAGCATCAAATGCTCGGATTCAATTTGCTGATGCTGTGCTTGCTTGGCGATGTCGGTCGTCCGCACGACGGCTTCCCAGGCTTTTTCAGTGAATTGGTTGGGATTCGTGGGTTGCATAGATTCAGAGGGCTAATGAAGGTCAGTCAGGAGTCAAGCCTGCCCCGAAACCCTACCGGGTGCAAAACCGGGCGATACCTCCGCCTGACGCCTGTTGCCCTCATTGTAGGAGAGTTTTCGGGCTGGTCTGGATCGGTGTTCCCCCCTCGGATGATACGCTTCCCCGAATTGGGCTTACTCTAAAGCAGAAGCAACTTCTGGGTTTTGGAGATTGAGCCGATGATTGCCGAGGAACTGCTGGAGCGCTATGCGGCGGGAGAGAGAGACTTCAGTGGGGTTGATTTGCCTCAAATTATCCTCCGTAACGCTAATCTCACTAATACCAACCTTAGCTACTCGATTTGGCAAGGAAGCGATTTCCGCAACGCCGATCTCAGTAGAGCTGATTTGAGCGGTTCCAATTTGAAATTCTGTCGTCTCGAAGATACTCTGCTCCGAGATGCAGATTTGTGAGGGGCTAACTGGCAGTATTCTGAACGATATGGAATTGTGTTTCAAAACACGGCGTTGCTGAGTCAAGGTATGAATCGAGCTGGAAGTGGGACATCCCAGAACTTTAAGTAGTGCAGTAACAACCGAACTGAGCACCTCAGCATATCCTCTGACTTGGAGTAACAAAGCGTCTTGCGATGCAGCCGCGCTAGATAGTGACGTAAGCGAGTATTCTCTCCCTCAACTCTCGTCATGGAGGTCTTACTGACAATCTGGTCTCCTGCTGGAATGAAACTGGGATACATACTCCAGCCATCTGTGACCCAGAAGTAGCATTTCCAGTCCTTAACCGCCTGCCACAAGGGCTTGAATGTCTCGCTACTGTGGTCGCCAATCACCCACCCCAGAATACCTGCCCTGAAGTGGTCTACCGCCGTCCAAATCCAGAGTTTGTTTTTTTCTAGTATGGTAAAGTTCACTGGAGAGAAGTAGAAAAAAGAGGTAGGGTAAAAGCAGAAAAACTTATCCTTGTAACCCGTGATGGCAAGAACTCGCCCCCAACCTGTTGCAGAGCGAGAAGTTCTGCTCGAATGTAGCCAGACAATCTGCCCGCTTTGCGGAAGCAGGATGTGGAATAAATACGATAACTATCGAACAGTGAGGACACTGAAAGAAGTGGTGCAACTGCGGGTAAAAACACGACGATGTGAGCAGGCAGATTGCAACCGATATCGGCAAGTATATCGCCCTGAAAGCGAGAG
>JBJTUI010000445.1:0-6153 GCA_046080625.1 Elainella sp.
TTTGAACCGTTGACGGCCTTTGGGAGTACGGCCATGCTTATGAGCTTTGAGGTGACCGCAGAATGGGCATTCCATAGACTACGACAGCAATCAGGATGGGTTCTATCATCCTACCCCACACTTCTCTAACTCACAATCCAATGTTTGATGTCAGGGCTGGATTGACCGATCAGTGGCTCGCCTTCATTAAATCCAGGATTCAGTGATCAGTGAAGGGGCGCAGGGGGCTGCGCCTCACATCCCGCTATCCCACGGATAATTCTGTCCATCTACTTACAGCGATTTTCATTTCAGTTAGCTAAAGGAGGGGGTGTGGGGGCGGTGCCCCAGCCCTGTCAAGGTGTTAAATTCAGGCCAGAGAATAATGCTGAAACCGCGATTTCTCGTTCTGAATTTTCAATCTCTTGCCAAGGAAAATTGGGTTTTTATAATCTGGCCGTAAACCAAAACGGTCAAACCCAGCATCCTCGTTTGTCACCTTGACAGGACTGGGGCGTAGCCCCCAAACCCCCACCATCCGACAAATATTTGTACCTACCTACTTAGTGCAAGGTGTAATTGAACCAATTATTTAGATCGGGCCGAACTGCTATTTGTGATTTTGCAGAAATTCATCAGTTCGTCGGGGAAGTAGGCTGAAAAAGCGGAGCAATCGAGAATTCAGGGGTACAGATTAAGCTAAAAGCCACAAAAGAGGCATTTTACACCCTGAAACTTTGATGAAATTTTTCTGTGTTTTGCCTCATCTGGGCTCAGATGTAGCTAACAAAGGAAATTTGGCAGAAAAAACAGGTAAATTGCTCTACCCCATCCTTGAATAGGCCTAAAAACCGAACTTACAGCGTTTTTTACTCAAATGAAATCCAGGGGAGTCGAGCCCTCACGCGGGAGTTCTACTCTTGTATCCCAACTTTTTGTCTTCGCTCACCTGGAAAAAGGCTATATTTGCAGGCTCGGCTTCGGCATAGTTCAGCCTAGGCTTTCACTAAAAATTCTGTCCTCCCTCCCGGTAGGCCCAACCCCCTGGCGTGACCCTTAGAACCAGGAAGCACCCTCTGAAAGGAGCAAGGGAAGCTAGTTTACTTACACTAAAACTTACACTAAATTTTGAGCGCGGCTGCACAGGCCCAAACTCAGCAGCCAAAACGGATCGGGAGCCGGTCAGGCTAGCACTATGGCCGAGTTGCAGAGTACTTCTGGATATCTGAGCAGAGCTTTGCTGCTGGCTGGTCCACTAGAAAGGCTGTAACTGTACCCTAAGTCTGTACCCTAATTTTTTTACTGGCTGCTGGTGGGCTATTTGCTCCAAAGATCGTTCTTTCATCCTGCCCTTTTTCTCCTATGACTGTGAAACACAGGGCAGAGACTCAATGGGCAGGGACTCAAAAAGACAGCCCGCGATAGATTTGCTCCAGGGTTGCTCTGTATCTTGCGGCAGAAGGTGAAGCAGCTGATTTTCGCTACAAGAACGGTGTATGCCTGCTAAGTCAGGAATTCTGCTCGCCCTCCTGGAGTCTTCAACTGCTGGACTGGCGGACTGGATTTGCTGACGAGGTATCGCCAACAAGGAGTAGCCGATTAGCAGCTAGACAGCTCGCCTTTACAGTTGTTTCCGGTTCTCCTCTTGTGTTAGATTGCAAAAATGAAACGATTATGAAAGCAATGCGTAATTTCGTCTCTAGGGCAGGAGGTGCTAGCAGTAAAGGAGTCGATGCGAAGTCAGCAAACCGAGCTAATGGGCTGCTGGCGCTCTGTCTAATGGCTGGGCTGACGGCTGGGCTGATCAGCTGCACCCCCTCTACTCCGGTAGCTTCTGAGTCACCCGTTTCGACCCCTGCGCCACCAGCCGCTAGCCCTTCTGGCCAGCAAAACGACCGAAAAGTCGTTCTGACCACCTTTACCGTACTGGCCGACATGGCTCAAAACGTGGCGGGCGACCGATTGGTGGTCGAGTCAATTGTCAAACCAGGGGCTGAGATCCATGGCTATGAGCCGTCGCCAAGCGACCTGGAGCGGGGACAGGGGGCCAGCCTGATTCTAGATAACGGGCTGAATCTGGAGCGCTGGGCCGAGCGGTTTTATAACAGTGTGCCAGACTTGTCGCGAGTGACGCTGAGCAGCGGGGTCGAGGCGGTGAATATTGCTGCCGACGCCTACCAGGGCAAGCCCAACCCCCACGCCTGGATGTCGCCCCAGAACGCTCTGATCTACGTCGAGAACATCCGCAAAGCCTTCGAAACCCTCGACCCGGCCAACGCGGCTACCTACAGGGCCAACGCCGCCGCCTACAGCAAGCAAATCCAGGAGATCGATCAGAAGCTGAAACAGGAGATCGCGGCCCTGCCGCCCAACCGGCGCTATCTGGTCAGCTGTGAGGGAGCCTTCTCCTACCTGGCGCGGGATTATGGCCTGCAAGAGGTCTACCTCTGGCCGGTCAACGCCGAACAGCAGGCAACGCCCAGGCAGGTACAACGGGTAATCGACATGGTGAAAACCAACCAGATTCCAGCGGTGTTCTGTGAGAGCACGGTCAGTAACGAGGCCCAGCTCCAGGTGGCCAAATCGTCGGGCGCTAAGTTCTCTGGCGTCTTCTATGTAGATTCCCTATCTCCGCCTGAGGGTCCAGCCCCTACCTATCTAAAGCTACTGGAATACAACGTCAACACCCTGATAAAAGGACTACAGAACAGCTAAAGGCCTAGGATATATGAGCATCAGTATGGGAACGAGTATTGATATTGAGAACGTCACGGTTGCCTACCACGGCAAGATTGCGCTGCACAGCGCCTCACTACAGCTCAAAGCCGGCACAATTTGTGGATTGGTAGGCATGAACGGAGCCGGTAAATCGACCCTGTTCAAGGCAATGATGGGGTTTGTCAAACCGGTCACGGGCAGAATCTTGATCAACGGGCTGCCGATTCGCCGGGTGCAGAAATCGGGGCTAGTGGCCTACGTGCCCCAATCGGAAGAAGTGGACTGGGATTTTCCGGTCAGCGTTCACGACGTGGTGATGATGGGCCGCTACGGCTATATGAACCTGCTGCGAATTCCCCGGACGGAAGATCGGCGGGCCGTGCGGGAGAGCCTGGAGCGGGTGGAGATGTGGCCCCTGCGCGACCGGCAAATCGGCGAACTCTCGGGCGGCCAAAAGAAACGCTGCTTCTTTGCGCGGGCGCTGGCCCAGCAGAGCCGGGTGCTGTTGTTGGATGAACCCTTTGCGGGCGTCGATATCAAAACCGAGAAGCTGATGATTGACCTACTGATGCAGTTGCGCCAGCTGGGCCACACGATCCTGATCTCGACCCACGATCTGGCCTCGATCACCACCTTTTGCGACCAGGTTGTGCTGATCAACCGCAGCATTTTAGCCTACGGCGACACCTCCGAGGTGTTTACCGAAGAAAACCTCTCCCGCACCTTTGGCGGTGCCGTCGGAGATTTCGGGGTGGCCAAACGGCGCGTCACTCCGGTTAACCAAGAGGAGCAACAATGGACTTAATCGAGGGTTTGATCCAGTGGTTTGCCGCTCCGTTGCAGTATGAGTTCATGGTCAAGGCAATTCTGATCAGCGGGCTGGTCGGGTTGGTTTGCTCAGCCCTGTCCTGCTACATGACCCTGAAGGGTTGGGCGCTGATGGGCGACGCCGTTTCCCATGCCGTGATGCCGGGGGTAGTGATTGCCTATCTGCTGAATATTCCCCTGGCAATTGGCGCGTTTATCTTCGGCGTGGGTTCTGTGGGGGCGATTGGCTTCGTCAAGGCCAAAACCCGAATCAAGGAAGACACAGTGATCGGGCTGGTGTTCACCGGCTTTTTTGCCCTGGGGCTGGTACTGGTATCCAAGGTGAGAAGCTCGATTGACCTGACCCACATTCTGTTTGGCAACGTTCTCGGCATCTCGGACGGCGACATTCTCCAAACCGTGATCATCAGCGCCATTACCCTGGTCACCTTGGCCCTGCTGCACAAGGATCTGGTGCTGTTTTGTTTCGACTCAACCCACGCTCGCTCGATTGGGCTGAACACAACCCTGCTCTACTACATCCTGCTGTCCCTGCTGTCGCTGACGGCGGTGGCGGGCCTGCAAACCGTGGGGATTATTCTGGTTGTGGCCATGCTGGTGACGCCCGGCGCTACGGCCTACCTGCTGAGCGATCGATTTGATCAAATGACCTGGATCGCCATGGCCTCGGGCGTGTTTTCCAGCGTCATGGGCACCTACATCAGCTATCACATCGACGGCTCGACGGGCGGCTGCATTGTGGTGCTGCAAACGCTGCTGTTTATCCTGGCCATGGTGTTCGCACCCAAGCATGGTCTATTGGCCCGCGCCAGAGCGGCTGACCCCATCGGCTGAATCGATTGCCCCAACCAGCCAGTTCTATTTCGAGATATCCCACTGGCTTGCTACCGGCACATAGCATTCCGGCTGCTCAGAGTAGAACGTGCTGCGGTAGCGGCGGCGAAAATACAGCATGGGCAAACAGCCCGCGGCCACAGCCCCAATCGTGAATAGCGACACCGACCAGCCCAGAGACGGCAGCTGGAGCAAACCCAGAATCAGCAGAAACACCGCTGCCGTGGCCGGATAGATGCCGCGCATCAGCAGCGTCTTCCAATCGCGGCGCAAAATTTTACGGTAATACCAGGCGCAGGCCAGTCCCGACATGCCGTAGTAAAAGGAGACCATGACGCCAATCGAGCTGATCAGACTGCTCATCAGGCTGCCGATACTGGTGCTCGAACTGGACAGAATCAGCAGGAACAGGGCCAATATCGTGATCACCAACCCGGCCAGCCAGGGCGTTTGAAACCGGGGATGGATATCGGCGAACTTCTCGTGGATTACCCGATCGCGCCCCATGGAGAACAGGGTGCGGGCACATTGGGTCATCTGGGTCTGAATCGTGCCAACAGTGCTGAGCAAAACGGCCAGGATAGCAATGTTTCCCCAGGGGCGCGGCAAAATTGCATCTCCCACCGCAGCCAGCAGATTAGCGCTGTTCTGCTCAACCGTCTGGGCCGACATGCGTTAACGCGTAAATTTCATGTCTAATTGATTATTAGCGCTGTTCTGCTCAACCGTCTGGGCCGACATACCCATCTGCACCGACACCTGAATCAATAGCAGCAGGGTAACAACGCCAATCATGCCGATCACGCCGCTGTTGCCCGGAGTAGCGTTGGCGTCTTCAGACTCTTCGGCCACATTTGAGGAGACATCCCAGCCAAAGTAGTAGAAGACGGCGACTAACATCCCGGCCATGAAGGTTTGGAAGTTGCCAAAGGCCGTGGGCGAGAACCAGCTCAAGGAAAAGGGATTGACCGGACTGGCCGAGAACTTGATCACCGCCCCGCTTGCCAGAATCAGCAGGGCCAGGGCTTCAATCCCGGTCATGACCCGCTGGGCGCTTGTAGCAATGTGGACGCCGAGAATCGTCAGGGTTGCAACGGCAGCAAACCAGAGGCCGCCCACTGCGGTAGCCAGCCAGACACTCTCCTGGAACTGGGGCGCAATCAAGGCCAGAGTGGTGACGCCAACCGGCAGAGCCGCAGCCACCATAAAGGCCGTGCTGAGGGTGAGAAAGGTCCAGGCCGAGAGAAAACCGAGGTAGGGATTGATCGATCGTCCCACCCAGGCGTAGGCTGCCCCGGCATCGGCCCGCCATTCGTTCAGGTACTTGAAGGCAAACGAGATGCCAAACATCGGAATGGCACCATAGACTAGGGCACCGGGAGAAGCCAGGCCCACAGCGGCAACCAGAGCAGCGGTCGTGGCATTGAGCGAGTAGGAAGGAGCAGAGCCAGCAACGGCCAGGGTGATGGTGTCGATGATCGAGAGGGCGTTTTGTTTGAGTCCTTTGGGCATGGTTTGGGGTGGGGAGGTGGGGAAATGGGGGAGATGGGGAGGTGGGGAGATGGGGAGGTGGGGAGATGGGGAGGTGGGTTTGCTTGGGTATGCTCTCTCCTTGTATCGTTTGAACTGCGCTCTGTCTGTAATTTTCGCCACTTCTGTGAATTCCGGAAACTATGACCACTCCAGATCCGGAAATTATGACCGATGAACAGACGCAGGCGGGGCAATTTTCCACAATGAAGGAAAAGCCTTACCCCCCTGCTCACGATGTACAAGGTCATGGAGCGATACATG
>JBJTUI010000446.1:0-3180 GCA_046080625.1 Elainella sp.
ATTGACTTGATCGGCGTCGGGAGGATCTGCGTGAGTAGCCATCAACTTACTATTAAAGGTCATCGAGGTTTAGAAGCTGCAATACAGAGACTTTTTAACTCTAGATAATATAGGCTATGTGGCTAAAAAAGCCAAACTAGGCATTAGAGCCAAATTTGCGGCAAATTGGCTGAGCCATTCGGGCAGGCAGTTTGTTCTTGATGAGAGGGCTGCGTAGGTTTAAGGAAGACGTCAACCTAGACGACAGAACTGCTCAGCAAAACCTCTATCGACCGGGGGAAACCAAGATGGGTTGTTTGAACAGTTCTATCAGAACGAGACTTTTGGCGAATAGAAATATTTAGTGAATCAATTATTTTTCGTGAGCCAGAATAGTCAGAAGTTGCTATGGTTTGAGCTGATTTCCAGAGGTTCCTTCAGGCTTCTCTAAAGGTAAAAAACTTCGATTTGGCTATTGGTTGGCTTAGCTTCAGACCGAAGCAGAGGAACCAAGCGCTGACCGAAGGAGGGAGCCTCCTTCGACTGAGAAATCCTGGAGCAGGGGTTGGCTGATTTTGGAAATTGGACCTGGGTTCTGCCTCTCAAAGTTCTAGGTTCAGATTGGGAGAGGGCAGACCATGGAAAACAGCGCTGTCAAAAAACGACTGTATTAGCAGGCTATCCTAGCAAAAGATGGTAGATGCGAAACAGTGTTTCAGCTTTTTTTGAGGCTTAGGCGGAGATCAAGTAAGTTAGAATCCTGGTTAAGCCGTTTGTTTTTGCCAGAGCTCAGTTCTAGCATGGGCAGGTCTGGATTGCTCAGATCAATATAGACAATCTCCTGGGACTCTACGGTTTTAGGAAGATTTCGCATCTGATCCAGCACCTTGAGCTGCTCTGGGAAGCGAGAGCTAAAGGGGCCACAGTGGACAACGCCAATATCGGTATAGAGAATGAGGTTGCTGGGCTCGCGCCAGTCGATCATCGTTATTTTGATGGGGCTGGTGCTGACAGCTTTATATAGACCTACCCATTGGGACCGGTACTGCTCCTGGAGCCCGATGACTTTCAGGGGCGGCAGATTCTGAGATTGATTCAACACCACAAACTTCTCGTAGGGAATCCAGGCTCCCTGCTCATCGATTAAAGCCGTAGCATAGAGGTTATCGAACCGGCGATTGGGCGTGAGATTTGTGCTGGGACTGGTGTAGACGGTTGCGACCGGACGTCGCTCCTGAATTTGGATCACCATACCCGGAGGAAACATGCGGCGGGTCACGGTAGCTTCGGCAATGGGGGCCTGACTTTCGAGTTGACGCGCTAGCGCTTCGGGCTGTAGGGCCAGGACTGACTGGGGATAGGGAATTGTCAGCATGGCCCGGATCATGTCGGTGGAAAGGGATTTGTTACCCTGGATCACAACCTGGCTCGGGTCTCGAATCATCCAGTCGGGCAGGGTAATCAGCCAAATCACACCCACGGTTAAACCGGTCATGGACAGAACCTGCCAGCTCGTTTGCAGAAATCTGCCGCGCCGTTTGCGGCGGAGCTGCCGCCGCCGCTCTGTCAGCTCTTGGGAGGAAATGGATGAAATATCCGTCATGACCCAGATCAACTCAATCGATGGTGCAAATGGGATGCTGCCCTGGAAAATTGACTCTAAACCTAGCACAAAATTCCAATTGCGCCGCAGGACTGCAACGATCTGCAATTGAGAGTCAGGAACTGCCGGAACTGTTGAATAGCTAGCATTGTACGGATATTTGAGGCGGTTGGCTGGGTATCTTAAATCGAACGCTCGCCTTTAAAACAGGAGGCGACCAATAACTTTTTTCCGTAAAGCTGGCTTTAAACCTGTTGAAAGTAAGTTTTTATACTAGAAATTGAATTGAGAGTGGTCCAGTCAAAAACTAACTTTGGCTGGGTTCCGCCGTTCCCCTGTTGATTGCGATCCCCTGCTGAATGCTCAAATCTAAAACCGCTTTCTGGATGCTGCCTGCATTGACCAGTTTTGTTGTCTTGAGTTTAGGTGCTGTCTCTCTGGAAGTAGAGCGTCTGCGCCCGATTACGCCTGGGCTACAGGCCCAGCAAGACCCCTTTGCACCAGAATATAACCCGCCTCAACCGAACCCACCTCAGCCGCTTGACAGTACACCAGATACAAATGGGTTAGCTGCTAGTAGCCTGTCGAACGCTGAAATTTTGGCCCAGAGCTGGGCGGCTTACAAACAGCGATTCATTCAGGCTGATGGTCGGGTGATCGACCGGGAACAGCAGGACCGCACGGTTTCAGAAGGGCAGGCCTACGCGATGCTGCGGGCGGTGTTGATCGATGATCGGCCCACCTTTGATCTCACCCTGAACTGGGCTGAAGCCAATCTCCAGCGCCGCCCTGCGACTCAAAACCCCAACCTGCAGAACCCAACCCGCCCGGTTGCCGATACTCTCTGGGCCTGGAAATGGGGCCGCTCTGACAGTCAGCCCGGTCAGCCACCGGACTGGGGAGTGCTGGATGCTAATTTTGCCAGCGATGCTGACATGGATGCCGTTGTTGCTCTGATTTTGGCTAGCCGCCGCTGGAACAATCCCGCCTACCTACAGCTGGCCCAGGCCAAGCTCAAAGACCTGTGGGAGCTGTCTACCGTAACTACATCAGGGCGACGACCCAAACGCTATTTTTTGCCGGGACCGGCGGCGGCTTTCCAGCCCCAGCCCAATCAGATTTACCTTAACCCCTCCTATTTAGCGCCCTATGCGTTTCGGCTGTTTGCCCAGGTTGATCCAACTCGCGACTGGGAAAGCCTGGTGACCAGCAGCTATGAGGTGCTGCAAGACTCCCCCCAGCTTTCAGAAGTTGGCCTGCCCAGCGATTGGGTGATGCTGGATCTGGATACCGGACGCTATAGCGCTCCGCCAGCTGCGGTTCGCCTCCGCAGTACCTACAGCTTTGATGCCTTCCGGGTCTGGTGGCGCGTTGCGCTGGATGCCGCCTGGTTTCGAGAGCGGCAGGCAAAAACCTTCCTGACCGAGCATTTGCCCTACGTTCAAACTCTGTGGCAGCAGAATCAAAAAATTCCGGCCCGGATCAATCTACGAGGCTACGCCACTGCTCGCTACGAGGCTACCAGCCAATATGCCATGCTCTATCCGGCTCTGCTGCTGGTTGATCAGGACATGGCAACTGAAGTGCGGCAAAAGCTG
>JBJTUI010000447.1:0-3532 GCA_046080625.1 Elainella sp.
ACTTCTTCCTGGACGCCGCCCGAGACATCAACGCTGGCCACACCCGATACCACGGTCAGCTCGCGGGCTAAATCTTCGTCGGCAAACACGCGCAGATCAACCCCTTGCCGGGTTTCTGAGGTGAGGGCAAACTCGTAGACCGGCAGCTGGGACGGATCGACCTTAAACAGGCGCGGCTGTTCTACCGTATCGGGCAGGTTGCTTCTGGCCCGGTTGACCGCTGCCGTAGCGTCATTCAGCGCCTGATCGATATTGCCGCCCGGACGAAAGTAGAGGTCAATACTCACTAGACCTTCGCGGGTTTGGGAGAACACCTGCTCCACTCCTTCGGTGGCCGAGAGCGCCTGTTCCAGCGGACGGGTGATCTCATCGACCGCGACTTCTGGCGAAATGCCCGGTGCATCCAGCCGCAGCCCAATCCGGGGATAGGTGATGGAGGGCAGCAGATCGACGGGCAGCCGCAGCAGAAAGAAACCGCTCAGCACCAGCACCATTAGCGTCAGCATCAGGGTGGCAATATGCTGCCGAATGGCCAGCACACTCAGACTCAATCCAGGTTTTTGCGAGGGCTGTCCGATGTTCATAGTTGCAGTTGTCTGAGGAAATGACCAGCAGAAGTTGGGTGGAATTTTGGGCCATGCACCAAAGCTTCAGCCTGTACAGGGGCAGGTCTGGAGTACAGGTTCAGGGACTGGGCGCTGGTGAACTGGGTGGATTGCCCTGAGCAGGCTGGGGACTGGCTGACCCAGACTGGCCCGTCTCCGACAGAATGCTGAGCTGAACCGATTCACCGTTCTTCAACGGTCTACTGCTGCGTATCACAAAAGCTTCCCCGGCGCGTAGCCCTGATTGGATCTCGACCTGGTTATTCAGCATTCGGCCTAGCGTCACCCGGCGTTCGCTCACGGTTGCGGTTTCTCCGCTGCCCTGGAGCACAAACAGAGACACCTGACTGGCGTCATTGCCCTTCTGCAGGGCGGACTCTGGCACAATCACCCGTTGGCCCGTCTGGCCTGCCTCAAACTGCACCCTGGCCAGCAGGCCGCTGCCAATCTGTCGATTCGGATTGGGAATGGTCACCTCCAGCGGAATTAACCGGGCGGTGGGTTCAGCCGCTGGCGAAATTCGAGTGATCTGGCCCTGAAAGCTGCGGTTGGGGAAGGCGTCGAGTCTGACCTGGGCCGCTTGGCCGACCCGGAGATTGCCCAACTCCAGTTCCGAAACCTGTACCCGCACCTTGACGGCACTGAAATCGCCCAGGGTCAAAACTTCGTCGCCGGGCTGTACCAGATCTCCCGGCTCAGATGCCTTTTGCAACACCGCCCCCGAGATTGGCGCAGTCAGCTGGGCAAAGGCCTCTCGGGCTTCGACTTCGACAAGCGTGGCCTGCTGGGCCGCTACCCGACGCTGGGCTGCTGCCACACCCTGCTGGCGCGTGCGCACCTGCTCCTGGGCCGACCGCAGCACCTGGGCCGCCGTTCGGGACCCAGTGACGGCCTGTTCCGCTGCCTGCTCGGTGATCGCTCCCTGGCTAGCCAGAGACTGGAGCCGCTGGGCGTCCGACTGGGCCTGTGCTAGCGCTACTCGGGCCTGCTCTACCTGGGCTCTGGCATCGCTGACTTCGGCCTCCGCCTGGGCCACTTCCGATTCCAGGGCGGCCAACTCGGCCCGTTCCTGGCCCACCAGCGCCAGCAGTAGCCGACTGTCAACCTGGCCCAACACCTGGCCCTGGTTGACCCGATCGCCGACATCCGCGCCCAGTTCCAGCAGCCTGCCTTCCGTCTGGGCGCGCAGCGACACCTCGCGCACTGGGATGGTCGTACCCGTGTACTCAATTGCGGCTTCCAGCACGCCCGGAGCTGCCACTGCCGATTCTACGGCGGCTGGAGCATTGGGATCGCCCCCTCGACCCGTGGGCTGGGCTTCGCCTTTGGGAACGGCATTGCAGCCAGTCAACAGCACGGCACTCAACAGCATGGGTGCCCATACTCCCTCGAAACGACGGCCAGCCGAATTCTTCAGCCTCAACCCCAGCTCCATTTGCAGCATCCTATGCAGTCCGTTGTTTGCATCTACTTGTTTGCATCAACCCGTTTCCATCTGCCCGCAGGCCCTTTTATTATTACGTTCTGTGACAGCAGTTCGCTCATCCCCAGGGTGAATTGACGGCCTGCTGACCCTCAGCAAGCTGGCCCTCAGCAATTTGGCTCTACAGGGTATCGCCCCCGCGACCCTGATGCTGATTCAACTGCTGGCCAGCCGCCTGCCCCAATGCTCGGCTTTCAACTCGGCTTTCAATTCGGCTTTCAATTCGGGTGGCTAAAGCGACCACAAAACTGGATTGCTCCAGGGCAGCAGGGTTTGATAGGTCCAGGTTTGCGGTTGGGTCTGAACCGGCAGTGGCTCCCAGGAGGCGTCGAATTCGCCCAGCGCAGGCAGCAAGATCTCGGCCAGGGTTAGTTCTGAGGTCGATGCGGTTTCAACCACCGGCAGCCCGTTGGGCTCTCGACCGGTTCGCCGCTCCTGTCTGGCCCCACGGCGGTCGCACTGCTCGCGGGCTGGAATGTCCTCTGGTTTGGCTTCAGCGCGGGGATGGCTGAGATTGCGCCAGGTTTCGAATTCTAGGGCGGTCGCTGTCCGGACTGGAGCGGCGGAGCGAGACGCGGAGCTGCTGAATCCCTGACTGAACCCGACGAACAGGGCCAAAGGCATCACCAGCCCTACCACGGCAGCCAAAAATCGTTGGGCCAGCGCCTGTAGAGCCTGCCAGCGCAAAGCCTGCCAAAACCGGCGCGGAAACAGGCGGATTTGCAGCAGCCAGGATTCGAGCATCACAACGCTTCCGGTGAGAAATCTTCTCCCAGTCTAGCTTCTAGTCTAGCTTCAGGGCGTTCACCGGCACCTCGTCCCAGGAGGCAACCGTGCGGATCTGGGCTACCCAGCCCTGCTGCTTCTGCTCGGGGGTCAGGTTGGTTTCAAACGAGTCGTGGCATTCCTGGGCCTGCACCTCATCGACGCAGGCAATGCAGGCACGAATAATGCCGCAGGGATCAATCTGTTCGTTTACCCAAATTTTCACAGTCTATGTCCTCCAGAGTGACTTAAAACCCGGACTACAAGCGCAACGCCCACCCTGCTTCGGTCTACTTGTTTGGCTGAGTCGGGTTCACAGTTGGCAGGAGGGAACCTCCATCCACTGCTGCTCCTATCTATTTCCTATCCACTAAGGTTGTAGCGGAGTCGAGCCACCAGCGCAAGTTTTGTGGCTAACCCCTCGCCTTAATCTAGAGCCCAGACTATAGCAGTCGAGGGGTTGGTTAGGACAATTGCTTGAAGGCATTATCGACCGCATCCCACAAGTTGTCGAACTGATTTATCGTCTTGCGAAGATAATGAGTTATGGTTAGATCTGGTGTATGAGAAAAAGGAGAAAAAAAGGCGTATCCTGCTGAATAAGACAAAAAAGCTCAGACCAGGAATACACCATGAATAACGATAACCTGATTGAATTCAAAACACCAGAAACCACAGA
>JBJTUI010000448.1:0-3740 GCA_046080625.1 Elainella sp.
TAGGGCAACCTGCCTACCATGACTGAAAGACTGCAAAAAATTCTCTCCCAGTGGGGTGTTGCCTCGCGCCGTCAGGCCGAAGCGATGATTCTGGCTGGGCGGGTGAGGCTCAACGGCGTCACGGGTGAGCTGGGTCAAAAGGCCGACCCGGACGTGGATCGGATTGAGGTAGATGGCCAGCTGCTCCGCCCCCAGAACCGTCCTGAGTCAGTCTATCTGCTGCTGCATAAACCAGAAGGGGTTGTCACGACCTGCCGTGATCCCCAGGGACGCCGAACCGCACTCGACCTGATTCGGGAGGACTATCCCGGCCTGCATCCGGTGGGCCGGTTGGATGCGGCCTCCACGGGTGCCCTGCTGCTCACAAACGATGGGGCAGTCACCGCCTGCTTGACCCATCCGCGCCACTCCGTCTCTAAAACCTACTGGGTTTGGGTGCAGGGGCGTCCGTCAGCAGCAGTTTTACAGCAATGGCGACAGGGTGTACTGCTGGAAGGGCGGCTAACTCGTCCTGCGGAGGTGCTTGTGCGCCAGAGCACAGACAAAACCACCCAGCTTGAGATCATTCTGTGGGAAGGTAGAAATCGACAAATTCGTCGAGTCGCCGAACAATTCGGGTTTCCCGTCCTCAAGCTGCATCGGGTCGCGATTGGCTCGATTCAGCTGGGCAGCCTGAACTGTGGCCAATATCGCCAGCTCAACTCGCGCGAGGTGCTGTTTCTGCAAAAGCAGGTCAAGGCCGCTGCCAAGGGTTCAACTGTTAACCAGTCAACTAACCAGTCAACTGCGGCCCAATCAACGGTCAATCGGTTAACCGGCAATCGGCCAACCCTGCCCCTCTAGCGTCCCGCTGGCTGTCTCGACCGCTCAGGGGGTAGGGGCTGGATGAGCTTATTGATCTTATTGATCTAGCTTGTTTGATTGATTTGTTTGATTGATTTGTTTGATTGAACTGTTGATTGAAGTGATTGATCCGTCTGCTTAAAACGTTCCCACTCCCTTTTGATGATTTTCCTTCTGTCTCGGTGAGCCTTATGAAAACCATGTCCAGAGAAACGTCCCACCTCCAGCAAGAGCAAGTAGAGCGACTGATGCAGATCGGTGCCTATTTACGCCATGTGCGTGAAGAGAATGGCCTGTCGCTTGAGGATGTGGCAGAACGGACTCTGATCCAGTCCCGTATGTTGAAGGCCATCGAAGAAGGCAAACTGCATTATCTACCCGAGCCGGTTTATGTCCAGGGGTTTATCCGACGCTATGCCGACGCTATGGGGCTAGACGGGGGGGAGTTTGCCGAAGCCTTCCCCGCTGAGAAAAGCTTGCATCTGGGCCAGTCGTCCTGGAAAGACTCGCCAGCCGCCCAATTGCGACCGCTGCATCTCTATCTGGCCTACATTGCTCTGATTGTCGCCTCGGTCAGCCTGCTGTCCTACATCGTGGGGCGCTCAGCCACCACCACCGCAACCAGCCTCCAGCTAGCCCCAACCCAAACCACAGCCGTCCCGCCCAGTCCCATCACCAGCACGGAGCGGATTGCTGCTAACTCCAGCCGGGCTGTTGCCTCGCCCAAAGTCCAAACGAAACCCGTGCAGGTGGATGTCAAGTTGACCTCCCAATCCTGGCTGGAAGTAGAAGTCGATGGCCAGATTAAGCTGGCCGAAGTGCTGGCTGAGGGCACCGAACGCAGCTGGTCGGGCGATAGGCAGGTGCGCATCCGAGCAGGCAATGCTGGCGGGGTTTTGGTGGCCCATAACGGCGGTAAAGCCACCCCGATGGGCGTACCGGGGGCCGTTGAGGAAAAGACCTTCTCGCCCGCTGCAAAACCTGCGCCGATTGCGCCAACTGCGCCAGAAGGCAGCCCCGCCGCTAGCCCAACCGATGCTCCCCCCGCTGGCTCGGCTGCACCGAATCAAAGTTCCTCTAGCCCAGTCCCCAGCCCAGCCCCCAGCCCTCAGTAGGCTTAACGAGATTCGGGGGTGATCTGAACCTGAAGCCGCTCGGTGCCCCGGATGATCTCCAGTCGCGACAGCACCCCGATTTTGTCTTCGGTCAAGCGGCGGTGCAGATCATCAATGCTGGCGATTGGGCTATCTTCAAACCCAATGATCACATCGCCCTGAACCAAACCAGCACGCTGGGCTGGACTGTTGGCTTCTGCTGAGATCACCAGAATGCCCGTCTCGATCGGCAAACCGTGATAGCGCACCAGTCGGCGATGCAGCGGCGTGTTCTGACCGCTGATGCCAATATAGCCCCGGTGGATTTTGCCGGTTTTGATCAGGGCCGAAGTGACAAACTTGGCCGTGTTGATCGCCGTGGCGAAACAGATGCCCTGAGCAGGCAAAATAATCGCCGTGTTCACCCCAATCACTTCACCTCGTGAGTTGACCAGCGGCCCGCCCGAATTTCCCGGATTCAGGGCTGCGTCTGTCTGAATCACATCGTCGATCAGCCGACCCGAGCGCGACCGCAGGGAACGACCCAAGGCACTGACGACTCCTGCTGTCACAGTGGCCTGAAACCCATAGGGGTTGCCAATCGCCACGACCAGCTGGCCCACCCGAATCTGCTGTGAATCCCCCAGTTTGGCGGGCACCAGGTTACCTCCATGAATCCGAATTAGGGCCAGATCCGTATCCGGGTCATCACCAATCAGCTCAGCCTGGGTTTTGAAACCATCGGCCAGCGTCACCTCCAGTCGGCTCGCGCCCTGAACCACGTGGCTGTTGGTCAAAATATAGCCATCGGGCGTAATCACAAACCCCGAGCCATTCCCCTGGGGTCCCGTCTGGCTGCGCTGGCCCCGAGGTTTGCTGTGGTAGACCTCAATATTGGCCACAGAGGGGCTGACTGATTCTGCCACCCGCGTCACGGTCTGGGAATAGGCATCAAGCAATAGATCATCTGTCAGAATCGCATCGGCTGGAGCAGCATTCGCAGGCGAAGCATTCTGATCCGAGTTGATAATCGGTAAAAGCTGCGGCATAAGCGCTCCCTAGAAGTGCAAATTGTGTATCTATTGTGCTGCGCCAATTTGCACTTGTGGGCTATCGGTCCAGTGGGGATGCTACACCAAATGATCCGGATATTGCGGCTTTACCAGAGTAACTGTCTGTGCTTTGCTATAGCGCATCGGCAGCGTCATAGTCTTCGGCTGATTCGGGATCAAGTTCCCAGCGTTTCTGGTCGCGACCTTCCAGGATCTCGTTTGTCCGCAGGTAGGCTCGGTCGTCCATTTCCAGCCCAACCGCCGTGCCCAACTCGTCCACAACATCCATATCGGGCGTTGGAGCCGTGCCGCCTACCGATTCGTCCCCGACTGCGTTGGCCTGCTCCCAGTTGGCATCAATGTCGCCGCCCGTCAGGCTCGGATCGGCCTCGTTGAAATCCTGAAGCCGATCGTATAGGGTACCGCTGCTGCTGAGCCGGGGCTGGTCGTGGAAGCCAGTGCCATAGGAGGGCTGATTATCATCTAAGGAATCATGTAAGAATAACTTAAGCAATCAATTGGATTTTCTGGGACTAATTTGATAGTTCCAATCACCCTGAAACTGCTTGCGCTCAATCGCAATCGCACTGAATTGTTCGTCCGTCACTTTAGAGATCTCCAAGCAAAGAATGATCCAACGGCTAGAGTAATTTTCTGAGGATCTCGACAAGCTCTCTTGGTGGGCAATAGGCGCTGAATCTATTGACCGCCAAACCCCTACTGGATCAATCTTTCGTTGGAGGTCTCTTAA
>JBJTUI010000449.1:0-3113 GCA_046080625.1 Elainella sp.
GAGCTGGCCATCCGGACTGAAGGCGACGCACTGCACCCAGTTTTTGTGGCCCTGGAGCTGCTGGAGGCAATGCCCCGTTTTAGCGGACCAGAGCCGCACGCTGCGGTCCAGGCTGCTGCTGGCCAGCCATTCGCCGTTGGGGTGGAATGCCACCGATGTCACCCAATCCTGATGGCCCCGCAGGGTTTTGAGGCAGGACTCGGGTTCAATAGACCAGAGCCGTACGCTGCGATCGGTGCTGCCGCTGGCGAGGAGCTGGCCATTTGGGCTGAAGGCCACCGAGAAAACCGAGTTGGTGTAGCCCGTCAGGGTTTTGAGGCAGCGGCCTGTATTCAGGCTCCACAGCTTCACCGTATGGTCGGTGCTGCCGCTGGCCAGGATCTGATCGGGGTTGAGCGCGATTGCAAACACCGAATTACTGTGGCCCTTCAGGGTTTGCAGGCACTGGCCAGTTTCAACCTGCCAGACCCTGATCGTCTGGTCGTCGCTGCTGCTGATCAGCTGCTGGGCATCGGGGCTGAAGGCCAGCGAGCGCAGCCGATCGCGGTGTCCGGTCAAAACCTGGAGGCATTCACCCTGCCGCGACCACAGGCGAATCGTCTGGTCAGCGCTGCCGCTGGCGAGGAGCTGGCCATCCGGACTGAACGCCACGGCCCAGATCCGCTCGCGATGGTCTCGACAGACTTGCTGGCATTTTCCGGTTTGGACATCCCAGATCCGCACCGTCTGGTCATCGCTGCCGCTGGCCAAATGGCGACCGTCGGGGCTGAACGCGAGTGATAGAATTCGCCCGGTATGGCCCGATAGTTCCCGCTCGCATCCGCCCGTGCCAACCCGCCAGAGCTGGATCGTCGGGGCGTTGCTGCCGCTGGCCAGCGTCTGACCGTCGACGCTAAAGGCCAAGGCCCAGATGGCGCTGCTGTGCCGCAGAACTTGCAGACAGTCTCCCGTCTCTACTTGCCAGATCTGCACCGTCTTGTCGCTGCTACAGCTCGCCAGCAGTTCGCCATTGGGGCTAAAGGCCAAGGCCCAGACCCAGCCGCGATGACCAGCCAGATTCAACAGGGGTTCTGCCGTTGCCGTTTGCCAGAGCCGCAGACCGCCCTCGGCGTCGCCCGTGGCCAGGGTTGCACCGTCGGGGCTAAACGCTACCGCGAAAACAACGCCTAACGTTTCAGCGAACGCAGAGCGACTCAGATCGCTATTCGCTAGGTTGACGCGATCGAGAATCACCTGCCGCAGATCGGCCTGCCAGATCGTCAGGTCAGAAAAATCCTGGTTCTCCAGCCGGGGCCGGAGCTGACAGAGCAAGTTCAGCAGATTGCCGCCCGCATAGCCGACTTCCGCCGCGGGTTTGCCCTGGAGATGGGCCAGTAAAGCGGTCAACAGCGAGTCGATTTCGCCCACATGCTGGGCCTGGAGGGTGGCAAGGATGGGCCGCAGAATCAGCCGGATCTGGGCCTCGCGCCGGTCGTCGTTGGCCTGGGGCTGGAGCAGGGCGTGGGTTTTCAAGCGGCGCAGGGTTTGGGGGCTGCCCGCCTGGATTTCCTGGGCAACCTGCTCGACCAGACCATCCGTGACGTATTCCATGATCACGGGCTGGAGCGAAAACCGAGTGCCCCAGATCGTGGATTTCTCAACCAAACAGCGCTGTTCCAGCGATTCCAGGATCTCGATCAGCTGCTGGGGCGGCAGCGGCGGAAACAGGGCGGCCTTGAGATCGGCGAAGGCAACGGGCTCGCGATCAATGGCCAGCCAGCTGATCACGGTTTTTTCGGCCTCCGACAGGCGCTGAAACTGCTGCTGGATCAGGGTTCGGACATTGCCCAAGGCCCAGGCGTCCTGGCTAAGAAAATCGGCCAACTCCCCAGCAAACAAACTCTGGATCGTCGTCGAGATCATCTTCAGGGCCAGCGGATTGCCCGAATAGCCTGCAATCAGCCGCTGCCATTCCGCCTCTGTGCCGCGAAACGTTCCCTTGGCTTGCAGCAATTCCTGACCGGCAGCCCGATTCAAGCCGCGCAGCATCAGCGATCGCACCGGCAGCAGGTGGCCCTCCAGAATGCCCACCTCGTCGGGCTTTTCGCGACTGGTCAACACCAGACAGCTGGGGTGATTGGTTTCGCCAATTTGCCGGAAGAGTTCACTATACTGTTCGTAGCCGCTGCGATAGCTACCATTTTGCAGGATTGTCTCAACGTTATCTAAAACAATCAAACAGCGCCGCGCCCGGAGCTCCTGCAAAAGTCGCGAGATCGTTGCGTCTGAATGGTCGATGGTTTGATTGGATATGACCTGAATCAGATCTACCAGCAGTTCCGCCAGCGCAGGAGCGTTCCGCAGCGAGCGCCAGACCACCCAGGCAAACTGGGGCTGTAGCTGTTGAGCTAGCTTCACCGACAGCGAAGTTTTACCCATGCCGCCAAGGCCCAGAATTGCGATCAGCCGACAGTGCTCGTCGCAGATCCAGCGGCATAGCTGGTCCAGTTCATCGGTGCGTCCGTAAAAAAACCGAACATCAACCGCATCGCCCCAGTCTTGCTGGTTTAGGGGCTGCTGGTCGAGAATCTGCTGGTTTGGGGACTGTTGGTCTGGGGACTGCTGATCTGGGGTTTGAGTCGAGGCTGCCTGGAACCGCCGCTCAATCGCCGCCCGGAAGCTGGTTTTGTTCACCTTTTCGCCCAGCACTTCCGACAGCAGCTTCCAGAGCTTTGGCCCCACGTCGTGCTTCAGGTAGGTGGAGGAATAGCCGTAGGTTTCGGCAATCTGGTCGTAGCTCTGGCGCTCCCAGGACCAGGACGACCGCAGCATGGCCAGCTGGAGATCGCTGAGATGGGCTCCCGCTTTCTCAAACACCAGTCGGTCGGTAAAGGCCAGCGTTGCTTCAATGTCCATTGCGGCAGACTCACGGCTTTGCGTTTAACATACAGCGCTTTGCAGGTTTATGAAGTACAGTAGCAGCAATTCGCAAACCAGTGGGTTATTGTCAAATCTGGTGTATGAAGAAGAATTAAGCAGCGTTTTTGGTCGTGGAGCGAACGAGGTCAGTGATTGCGATACCATCCTGAAATTTGACTCCTTCAATCACCTGAGCTAGGCGATTAAATCCGCGA
>JBJTUI010000450.1:0-4025 GCA_046080625.1 Elainella sp.
AGCGAGCTGCCGCTGGCTGACTGCTTGGGCCGCATCTAGGTTGACATCATTCAGGGCAGCTTCCAAACCTACTTTCATGGCATTCAAAATCCTGGACAGTGAGGGAATAGAACAGCGAGGAATAGCTTGACCATCAGCAGAGAGCCATCAGCGGAGAGCCATCAGCCACCGAACCCGAGCAAAGATGTAACTGTAAAAAATGTAATGCAACCAATCGGGCTGGCTCTACGGGCAGCAGCTGAGAAATGGGCATCAGATTCAGGTCAGAGATGATGGATTCAGGGATACCAATTGGACAGATAGTCACGCGGACAAGCTATACCAACAGCTCCATTGGGCCTCTTCCCGCATTCGCAGGATTCGGATATCCCTACTTCTGCCGGAATGGTGCTTGCTTTCAGCATTAAACCGTAAAACAGCGAAACTGGCTGGGTTTGACCCCAAGTTTTCTGGTGCGGGCGGCTTGCGCTAGTCCAATCGTCTATAAACTAATATGTAAGAAATGTCGCCACATTGGCGCTGTAAGCTAGGGAAATAACCGCGATGCAAAGTGCATATTACGGAGATGCCTCCTACCGGACGCCTCCACCCGATTTACCGTCTCTGCTGTTGAAAGAGCGCATCGTCTATCTGGGCCTGCCGCTCGTTTCCTCAGATGACTACAAGCGGCAGATCGGTTTAGATGTGACCAAGCTGATCATCGCCCAACTGCTGTACCTCCAGTCTGAAGACTCGGATAAGCCGATATCCTTCTACATCAACTCGACTGGCACCTCCTGGTACACGGGCGACGCCATCGGTTGGGAGACGGAAGCCTTCGCCATCTGCGACACGATCAGCTATATCAAGCCGCCCGTTCACACCATTTGTCTGGGTCAAGCAATGGGCACAGCCGCGATGATTTTGTCGGCTGGCACCAAGGGGTTCCGGGCCAGCCTACCCCACGCCACGATTGTGCTCAACCAGCCTCGAACGGGAGCCCAGGGCCAGGCCACTGATATTCAAATTCGGGCCAAGGAAGTGCTGGCTAACAAGGCGGCAACCCTCGATATTCTGTCGCGCAACACCGGCCAACCACCCGAGAAAATCGCTCGCGATACGGATCGGATGCTGTATCTGACGCCGCCGGAGGCCAAGGAATACGGCCTGATTGACCGGGTACTGGAAAGCGCCAAGGATCTGCCCAAGGCCCTCCCGGCCCTGATCTAGACCCTCTAGTCTAGGCTGCGATTCAGCGCGAACCCAGCCCGAACCGACCCCAGGCCCGGTTTTAGTCCTGCCGTTTTAGTCCTCCTAACTCCTATGCCCGACGAGATTCTCTACGTTCCTTACATTCCCCGAGGCAGCCAGCAGGGCCAGTGGATTGATATCTACACCCGCCTGAACCAGGAGCGCATCCTGTTTCTGAACCAGGCGATCACAGACGGTTTAGCCAATTCGGTGATTTCGGCTCTGCTCTATCTCGACTCGGATGACCAGACTAAGCCGATCTACCTCTATATCAATTCGCTGGGCGACCCGGTTGCGGCAGGGATGGCCTCTGTGGCAGCGGGAATGGTGTCGATCAACGCTGGACTAGCGATCTACGACACCATGCAGCATGTCAAATCTGAGATCGTCACGATCTGTCTGGGACAGGCGATTGGCATGGCAGCGGTGCTGCTGTCGGCAGGCACAAAGGGCAAGCGCGCCAGTCTGCCCCATTCCACGATTGTCCTGAGCCATCCGCGCAACGGCACCCAGGGGCAGGCCACCGACATTGAAATTAATGCCAAAGAGGTGTTGGCCAAGCAGGCCCTCATCCTAGAACTGCTGGCTAAAACCACGGGACAACCCGCCGCCCAAATTCAGCAGGACATGGAGCGGACGTTTTATATGACCCCCCAGCAGGCTCAGGAATATGGCCTAATCGACCGGGTGCTGCAAAGCCCTAAATTGGCCAATCAGCCTGCGATGCCCGCCATTAGCTAGCTGCCGTATTTGTTCTTATTCTTGACGTTTGAGGCTTACTACCCATGCCTATTGGTATTCCTAAAGTTCCATATCGGATGCCCGGCAGTTCCTACGAACAGTGGATCAATATCTACGATCGGCTGTTCCGCGAGCGCATCATTTTTCTAGCCGAAGAAGTCGATGATGCCATGGCTAACGCTATCGTGGCCTACATGCTCTATCTCGACTCGGACGACCAGACCAAACCAATCTACCTCTACATCAACTCGCCGGGCGGCTCGGTGACAGCCGGAATGGCAATCTACGACACGATGCAGCACATCAAGTCGGAGGTCGTAACGATCTGCGTTGGATTCGCGGCCTCCATGGGCGCATTTCTGCTGACGGCAGGCTCGAAGGGTAAACGGCTGGCCCTGCCCCACTCACGGATCATGATCCACCAGCCGCTGGGGGGCGTGGGCCGCAGACAGGCCACCGATATTGAGATCGAAGCGAAGCAGATCCTGCGGGTGCGGCGCGAGCTGAATGAGCTGATGGCCTACCACACCGGTAAGTCGATTGAGCAGATCGAAAAAGACACGGATCGGGATTACTTTATGTCGGCCCAGGAAGCGATGGAATATGGCCTGATCGACCGGGTGATTACCGACCAGAACTACAACTAGACAGAATCAAATGGGCGGGGACTGCTCCGCCTTTTGTAAATTGGCGTAAATTGCTGGAGCGAATTGCCGTCTTCTGGAAGTTTTCCGGGCTACAAGCGCCAATTGCTTTTATTTTCTCTGAGCAGATGGCAGAATTTGTCTAGCTCTGCCGTTTTTAATCCAATGGATCTTGTGGACTATTACCGAGTGCTGGGCCTGAGAAGCGGGGCGTCCTATGAAGAAATCAAGGCGTCCTATCGCCGTTTGGCGCGCCGCTACCACCCTGACGCCAACCCGGCCAACCAACAGCTCGCGCAAGACAAGTTCATCCAGCTGACGGAAGCTTACAAAATTCTCACTAGTCTGATCCAGCCTGCTACGCCACAGCCGTCGCCCGCAAGGCCAGAGCCCAGACCCGAAGCAAAACCAGAGTCTAGGTCAGAGTCTCGCCAGGATTGGCAGCCTGCCGCCCCCAAAGTGCAGGTTCGCGTTACGAAAAAAGCGCCACGTGTTCAGTTCCAGAATCTGTCTGCGACGGATCAAAAGCTGAAGGCCGACTCCTACCAGCAGTTACAGCAGTTGCTGAAGCAGCAGCGTTTTCCCCGCGCTATCGCTTTAATCGAAGGGCTGGCCCAGCGCCTTCCCAACGATGCCGAGGTGCGCCAGTGGCAGGCGATTACCTATCAGCGATTTGGCCGCTCCTTGATCAACAGCCGTCAGTCTGAAAAGGCCAGAGTCTATCTCAAGAAGGCGCTGCGCACCGACCCCCACAACAAGTCGCTTTGGTACGAAGTGGAGCGCGATTTTCAGCGGATTGAGCAGATCGAGATCTACTAAGTAGGTAGGTGCAACTATAGGACGGTGGGAGTTTGGGGGCTGCGCCCCCACCAGAGGGCAAACCCCTGTACTCCCCCAGCCCAGCTACTTAGAACCAGTCGCTCGCACTCTCCTTAGACCACTACCGTCGATTTTGTCATGCAGGCTTTTACCTGATCGGCCACTCGAATTGCCATAGCAATGATCGTCAAGGTCGGATTGGCATAGCTGCCCGTTGGAAACACGGAACTGCTGGCAATAAACAGATTAGAAACCCCGTGGACTTTGCAGTCTGCGTCTACAACACCTTGCTTCGAATCCAGGCTCATCCGGGTTGTGCCCATGTGATGGTGAATGCTAGGTAAAATCAACTGCGGTACACCCTGGTCGCGCTCCAGCTTCAGATGGCCTAAACCGGCTCGGGCGAATTCCTCTACCAGGATATCCTGCACCTTGATCAGGCTCTGGATGTCAATATCGTTCCAGCGCCAGTAGAGTTTCACTTTAGGACAGCCGAGGGCATCGCGCTCTGTTCCAAGCGTAATCCGGTTGTTGGGGTCGGGAGCCTGCTCAGCCAGATGCACAACTTCAAACAGACCAAACTGCTTTTGT
>JBJTUI010000451.1:0-8960 GCA_046080625.1 Elainella sp.
TCAAATTTCAGGATGGTATCGCAATCACTGACCTCGTTCGCTCCACGACCAAAAACGCTGCTTAATTCTTCTTCATACACCAGATTTGACAATAACCCTGATGCTAAAGGTTTAGGGCTACCTCTTGCATGGAAAACAGCGCCTTACAGGACCCCATTGCCGGAGTAGGCGGCAAGTCCAGCAATTGGCAGACCAGGGGAGCAATCGCCAGCTGGGGCACCAAGCCCTCATAAACACCCGGTTGGAGTCGGGGGCTGAGGCAATATAGCGGCACTTGCCGTTCTGCCACCGAGGTGCCGCCATGCTGACCGTCCGCGTTCATGCCGTGGTCAGCGGTGATCAGAATCTGGTAGTCGGCCAGCCAGAGGGGCAGGAACTGGGCCAGCAGGTCATCCATCGCCACGGCCTGGTTGCGGTATTGGGGCGACTCACCGCCAAACTGGTGGCCAGCGGTGTCGATACCGCCGGGATGCACCAGCAGGAAATCGGGCTGGTAGTCGCAGCGCAGGGCTTCCGCATCAGCAAACAGGTGGGAGTCGGGGTAGGCATCGTCCCAGTAAAACCGGCCATGCTGGATCGGCTGGTCCGGGTCATGTTGCTCCCGATCCTTGAGGCGATGGAACGGAGCGCTGTTGTAGAGTTCGCTGAAAAAATAGTAGGCTGCCGCTGCCGTCGTGCCGCCCCGCTGCCGCACCAGATGGAACAAACTGGTCTGGTGAGACAACTGCACCGTGCTATTGGAGGTGATGCCGTTGACCGAACTGGGCGTGCCCGTCATCAGCACTTCGTAGACCGGACGGGACACCGAAGGCAGTTCCGCCTGCACCCGATAAAAGCTGGCCTGCCCCACCTCGACCAGATGGGCCAAATAGCCGAGTGCCACCTGGGCCACATCGCAGCGCAGGCCGTCCAGCAGGATAAAAATCACTTTCGGAGATGCCATGGAATCACCTGGGAGAATCTGGGAGAATCAGCCGTCCGCCGGAAAAACACGGGCGCTGGTAGGGTTGATGTAAACTTTGACCGTGCTGCCTGGCTCCAGGGCCACCGCCTGACGGCTGGGCAAATCGGCATAAAAACGACCCACCTGACCTTCCGCCTCGGCCACCAGATGCAGGCGAGTCTGGGAGCCCTGGAAAATTTTGCTCTCGACGCGGGCCGGATGCCCGACGCCATTCTGGCTGAACTCCACGTCTTCCGGGCGGAAAAACACGATCGCCCGCTGGCCCTCGACGCCCGGTGCCGCCAGATCGAGCACATTGCCAAACCGGACCCGGCCTTCCAGCAGCGGCAGCTCCAGGGCGTTGCGGTTGCCAACAAACGAGGCGCTGAACTTGGTGGCAGGCGTTTCGTAAAGCTCCAGCGGCGTGGCGATCTGCTCGATTTTGCCCTGGCTGATCACCGCCACCCGGTCGGCAATCGCCATCGCCTCGCCCTGGTCGTGGGTGACAAACAGCGTGGTGATTTGCAGGGTCTGCTGAATCCGCCGAATCTCTTCCCGCAGCTGCTGCCGCACCAGCGCATCCAGGGCCGAAAGCGGCTCGTCTAAAAGCAGCACCTGAGGTGAAGCCGCCAGCGCTCTGGCCAGCGAAGCCCGCTGCTGCTGCCCGCCCGACAGCTGGTTGGGAAAGCGGTCGCCCTGCTGGGTCAACTGCACCAGCTCCAACAGTTCCTCAACGCGAGTATCGATCCGCTTGGGCGGCTTCCTGCGAGTCGTGAGCGGAAAAGCGATATTTTGCCGCACCGTCATATTGGGAAACAGGGCATAGCTCTGGAACACCATGCCGATAGGCCGGTGGCGAGTCGGCAGAGCCGTGACATCCCGCCCGTCAATTAGCACCTGCCCTTGGGTGGGCGTCTCCAGTCCGGCCACGCTGCGCAGCAGAGTCGTCTTACCGCAGCCGGAAGAACCCAACAGCACCACGAGTTCCCCGGAGGAAATATCCAGCGAAACGCTATCGAGGGCGCGGATGTTGCCGTATTGTTTGGTGACGTTGCGGAGGCTGATGTTTCCCATGGGAGTGAGGGGGTGAGGGGGTGAGGGGTGGGGAGGTGGATTTTTTGGGTAGGAGGGAAGGGGGTGGAGAAGGATGGAGGAATGGAGCTGAGAATATTGAACAAACCGTGTATTGGATTCTGTGCTTACCAACCCTGCATTAGATTCTGCACTTAGGCGTTGTAAAGAAACAAGTTCATGGTCTTGGATTGTCAGTCTTAGCAACCAAAGCAGCAGCACTTCAGAACCATGAGCTTATACTTTTACAAGCCCTTAGGATCGTGGGCTTAATAAATTCGCAATCTGTACGGGTGGGTTTAGCAGATCAATCTGCATCTTGCAATGGATTTGACAGCAAAACCCGCCCCTACCAAATCCGAACCTATTAAATTTCCGTTCCTTACTAAATTTCGCACTTACCCAATCTTGCGCTCGCCATCTCCCCCATCTCCCCCATCTCCCCCATCCCCCCATCTCCCCACCCCCTCACCTCTTCCCCTCACCCGCCATCAACCGGCTCGCCTGACTCTGGCCGCGATTCAGGTAAACCGAAAGGGCTGAGATCAGGAAGACGACTAGAAATGTCAGGACGGTGATTACGGCGAGTTTGTTGAAGTCGGCGTTGGTGCCGGTCAACAGGTCCAGGCTGTAGAGGGAGATGGTTTCGTAGCGGGCTCCGACCAGAATTTGCACTAGGGCGAATTCGTTGAAGCTGACGGCGAAGACGAGCATGCTGCCTGTGGCGATCCCGGCTCCGATGTTGGGTAGCACGATCCGCCAGAGGGTGGTGAGGGGGGAGGCTCCGCAGGTTTTGGCGGCTTCGTTCAGCAGGGGAATGTTGGCAGCGGCCATGGCGCTATCCACGGCCCAGTAGAAGAACGGGAAGGCAATTACCACATGCCCCAAGGCCAGCAGCCAGACGGTGCCTTGGGCGGCGGGCCAGACCTGACCGCTGAGGGTGAGAATCCCGAAGGCGATCACGATGTAGGGCAGGACAAACGGAATCGCGGCGGTTAGCTCCAGGTGGGTGCGAATTCGGGGGTTGTGGGTCCACTGCCAGTAGATGGCGGGCACGATCAGCAGGATATCCAGCAGCGTCACCACCAGCGCCAGTCCGAGGGTGCGCAGCGTCACCTCAACCAGGCGGAGATCCTGGAACGCCTCGCCCCAGTGGGAAGCGGTGTAGCCGTCTGGCAAAATGTGGGCCGTCCAGCGGGTCGAGAAGGCGTAGAGTACTACGGCCAGAATGGGCAGCAGGATATAGACCAACAGGGTGCCCAGCAGCAGCCATTGGGCGATTCTGCCGAGCTGGGTGCGCTCTAAAACCATTTGGCGGCCCTCCGAATCATCCAGCGGTAGACCAGCAGCGCCAGAGCCGCAATCAGCAGCAGCACAATCGCCAGCACCGCCGCGCCGCCCTGGCCCGAAATATTGGCCTGGAGAATGTCGCCAATTTGCAGCGTGATCAGGGAAACTTTGCGGGTGGCTCCGTTGCCAGCCAGAGCGAAGGGAATGCCATACAGCCCCAGGGACCAGGTAAAGATCAGCAGCCAGCCCGCGCCTAAAAACGGCGTCAGGATCGGCAGACCAATCGCCTGCCAGAATTTACCCTGGGTGGCCCCACAGGTCTGGGCCGCCTCCCACCAGTCCTGCCGCAGGATACCCATGCCGGGAATGGTGAGCAGAATGAACAGGGGAATGTTGGTGTAGTTGTAAGCTAGAACCAGTCCCCAGAAGGTGTTGGGGGCGGGCGGCGAGAAGGGCAGCCCCAAATCCCGGAAGGCCAGCGTCAGCATGCCGAAGCTGCCCAGAATCGCCACGAAGCCGAAGGCCAGACCGATGCCGCTGAAGTTGGTGGCCATGTTCAGCAGCGACAGCCAGACCGAGCGCTGCACCGGCAGCATCCGCGACACAAACCAGGCAATTGGCGCGCCGATCAGCAGCGAGCTAGTGGCCGAAACGGCAGCCAGTGTCAGCGAGGTGAGAATTGCCCGACGGTCGCTGCGGCTGCTCACCACCTCGGCCCAGTTGGTCAGGGTCAAGCCGCCATCGTCCCCCCGGAAGCTCTGGACCAGCAGCGCCAGCACCGGGGCCACCAGCAGCCCGTAGGCCAGGATCAGGATCGGCAGGGCTGGCAGCCAGTTGATCAGCCACTGTTTGAGCCGTTCGGTGACGGGCAGCGAGCGCACCGGCAGCGGCAGGACAGCTTCTTCTAGCGAGACTTTGCTGTCCATTAATCTAACCTCCCAGCACCTGCTCCTTCCAGAAGTTACCGACGGCTTCCGGGTCTACCTTTGTCCAGTCCTTCACCTGTTTCACCTCGGCATATTGACTTTCGGGCAGCCAGTTGGTTTTGGCCGACTCGGGCAGCTTCAGGTCGCCTACCACATAGCGGATCGGACGCGCCCCAAACTTGGCGAAGATCTCCTGGCCTTCATCGCTCAGGACATATTCCATGAACAGCTTGGAGGCATCCATTTTGTTGACGTGGTATTTGTTCAGCATCAGGGCCGAGGGCGCGTAGATCGAAACGCCCGGAATCACCACTTCCGCGTTGACGCCCTTTTCCTTCACCTTGGCTGCTGCGGCGTTGCAGTTGTAGTCATATTTGATCTGGATCGGCACTTCCCCTTTCTCCAGGGTCTGGGCGTTGCCTTCTGCTGCCGCAAAGTTCGCGACAATTTTCTTGGCCAGGTCTGTACCGGGGGCCATATTGGACTCGTCACCGCCGCTGGCATAAACCCAGGACAGGAAAGACGTGGCCGCAGTACCGCTCTTGGTCGGGTCAATCGCTCCTACCTTGCCCGCATATTCTGGCTTGGCCAGGTCGGCCCAGGTACGCGGCATGGTCTTGATCACGTCGGTGTTGACCACAATCGCCGGGACGCCGACGAAGGTCGCGACCCAGCCACCCGAGCCCGCTTTAAAGCCAGCGGGCAGGGCAGAAGCATTCGGGGGCAGGTAGTTGGGCACAACGCCGCGCTTCTCGGCTAGCGGCCCGTAGAGCATGCCAATATCAGCCATCATCGCCTTGGGGTTGTTCTTCTCGGCGTCAAATTTGGTGATTTCTTCCAGCGAGGACATGTCGGTATCCTGGTGCTGGAACTGGAAGCCATGCTTTTCGGCAAACTTTTTGCGAACTTCGCCATAGTTGGCCCAGTCGTCGGGCATCCCGTAGGTGACAAATTCCGTCACCTGATCTTTGGCCCGCGCCACGTCGGGCGCTTTCGTCCAGTCTTCAACGCTCAGCGCGCCTGCCTGGGTCTGGGGTTTGGAAGAATTGGAGGAACAGGAGGCAAGCTGGGCGAGCAGGATACCGGAACCAAACGCAGAAGAATAGCGCAGAAAATAGCGGCGGCTGAAATTTGAATGATGCATGGCAATTAACTTAGAGAGTTCTGAAAGACTTTAAGTGGAGCTATGTACAAGAAACTATGTGCAAACCTTCGTCAAAATGTGGCTCAGCAGGAAATACCTGTCGAACCGACGAGCTGAATAGTCAGCATAAAGGAAAAGTTTACAAACCGTAGATGCTCTGTAGCTCGCTTCGGCGATGCAGCTGCGGTTTCCTCTTTCTCGCTTCAATAACGGAAATTCGACACCCTGGCTAGCTTTACAAGACATGAGTTTTCTACACTACGTCAAAAGATAGAGGGTGCATCTTATGGATTGATTAAGGCCAGTTGATTCTTCTTTTAACAGCCCCAAAACTACAAAATTTCTTCAGATTTCCCAGTTCTTGCCCAGCCCGGTGCAAAGGCAATGTTCCACACCAACGTTCAGCACAAATTTACAGGCCAGCGTCGCAGGCCGTGCAAAAATCGCTGCTCGAATTGCGAAGAATAGGGACTCGTCAAGATGCTGCTAGTCTCTAGTCTCGAGTCACAGGCAGCTTCAGCCATTGGCTCAAATCCTGGGCCAGCCATTCTAGCTCTGGCGGGGTGAGGGTGTCCTTACCGGTGTTGTTTTTGCCGCCCAGGGTAAATTTCCTGGTGCCTGCCCAAATGTTGATCTGGGGCGGTACTTCGATCACGCCCTTATCTGAATCGTTGCGGTAGCTGAGCCGCGTCAGTTCGAGTTTGACAATAGCCTGACGGTCAGCTTTGAGCGAGGGGGCACACCGCACCCCCAACAGGCTCTGGGTGAGCAAAATCTCCGACGGCGTAATCCGCAGTTTAACAGTGCCAAACAGGGTAAACAGAATGCTCCAGACCAAAAACAGACCCACCCCCAGATGGCCCAAGGCAAACAAGGCCCCAATCCAGCCACCGCCGCTCCAGGTTGCCACAGCAATCGCATACCAGACGATCAGGAAAGCGTTCCAGGCAAGGGCAAATCCGATTATGACAATCAGCTCCAGGTGAAACCCCATCGGCGGAATCTCAACCTCCAGCAGTTCGCGAGACTGGGTGAGCTGCACCTTGCTGCCCGCCGGTTTGACCGTCGCCAGCCGTGCCGGGACAGAGGGCTGCTCTAGCGCCTCCAGCGCCCGCTGGGCCGATTGGGGCCGCGCTTCCAGGCGGGGGTCGGTCAGCCATTGCAGCCAGTCGATCAGGCCGGGGCTGAGCGCTACCTGATCTGCAAATTCAATCCGCAGTTCCCTCTGCGGCAGCTGGTCGGGGTGCTGACCCGTAGCCAGATAGATCAGGGTAGCCCCCAGGGCATAGAGGTCAGAAGCGGGCAGCGCCCGTCCGCCAAACTGCTCTGGCGGCATGTAGCCGTAGGTGCCGACGATTGTGCGGGTGCCGCCCTGAACAGCGGTTTGCACCGAGCCAAAATCGATCAGATAGACCTGCCCAGGGCTGTGGCCACTGCGGTCGCTCAATAAAATATTGCTGGGCTTAATGTCGCGATGGATCACGGCAGGCTGGCGGCGATGCAGGTAGGAGAGAATGTCTAGCAGCGCTTTGGCGATTGTCGTCAGGTCTGTTTCGCTGAAGCTGCGGCCCGCCTGCACCCAGTCCTGCAACGACCGGGCCTCGATATAGGTCTGCACCAGAGCAAATCCTTTGCCCAGGGCTGTTTCTACCTCGAAGGAGTCCAGATAGCGGGGAATGGCGGGATGATCGAGCGTTTTCAGAACCTCCGCCTCCCGCTCAAATAGCTTCAGGTCATCCCAGGTGAAATCGGGGCCAAACAGCAGCAGCTTGACAACAACAGGGGCATCCGTCTGCAAATCGCTGGCCAGAAAGCTGCGTCGTCCGGTCTGGCGACCCAGAAGCGATTGCAATCGATAGCGATTCTGAAGAACTTGGTCCATGGGTTGATCCATCGGTTCGAGCAATTTGACGTCCGTCCAGCCTGATCTTGTCAAACTCAATTCTAAGAAGCTGGGCGGGATTCGATCCAATCTAACGGGCAGAGGGCTAGCCTGATTGGGGTCTACCCAGTGGGCGCAGGCTGGTGATTCATTTATAGAAGAACCAACCCCCGAAGATATGCAGAGGGGTAGCCAGAGGGCTAGCGCCTAGAGACCCTGCGGCTCGGCCCTCTGGAAACTGCTGTATGGGGAACTGCTGTATAATGTTGCAATCTAGAGCTACTGTGTCGCACGGCTGCGAGAGAGGGAGTTCGAGCGGATTCCTGGGATTCCAGTTCAGCTTAAAGCCCCTGGAGACAAGCTAGTCAGGCTTAGCAAGCAGCTACAGGTCTACCTTGCGGCAATGGCTCGATGGGTTGGCAGAGAACGTAATTGTCTACAGCGTTGATCAGCAAGGGGCGCAGCTGCTATGAAAAAGAGCACGAAGTTTGCCGGAACCTGGCATATCACTGAAATGGAAAACTGGGACGAAGATTACTTCAACATGGAAAGACAGGCCTATTTTGAGATTGATCAGCGCGGCTGGGGCGAGTTTCAATTTGGCTTAGTTACAGGCAGTATTGACGGTGAGGTTGAACAAGATGGTTCGGGCGAGCGGTTTGCTTTCACCTGGAACGGCAGCGACGAGAACGACGAAGCTTCGGGCAGCGGTTGGCTAAAGCTCAAGAGCAAAGACAGGCTGGAAGGCAGAATTAAATTCCACCAGGGGGACAGTTCTCTGTTCTTAGCCGAGCGCGCCTGACGAGAAAACCTGGGGAGATCTGGAAGGACAGGGTGTGCGTTGCCCTGCTGCGGTCAACTGATTGCGATCGGGCTGCGATCAGGTGCAGTGATGCCGTTTTTATACATCCGACTATTTAGCAACGCTCAATACCGACTACTCCCAGCTTGAACTTAGTTAAACCTGTCTTAGGAGACAGATGGGTTACGGGATAATTTGGTCCTAAAGTTGGATCACAGAATTGTGAACGGCAGATGAATATGGGGAGGATTACTTCAGTAGTACCATTCAACCAGCGAGAAACGAGAACCTATGAAATTTTCTAATGCTAGCAAACTCTTCTGGGGCGGCGTGATTGCAATTAGCACTGCTGCGCTTGCTCCCCTGCCTGCTTCAGCCCAGACTACCACCCAACCTGGCACCGCAGAAACCACCGTTCCCGGCACAACCGACATTAGCGATGATGACGACGGCTCCGATTGGGGTTGGTTGGGCTTGCTGGGTCTGATTGGCCTGGCCGGACTGGCAGGTCGTAAGGAGTCTTGTAAAAATAACCTGAGCAGGCAAGGGGCTTAAGCCCCTTGTTCAAGCCAGTAGACCGATCCAGGTGATCAACTTATTCGTACAAGCTGCCTAAGTCTACCGATCGTCGCTATGACCGAACCGACGTTACCACCGATCCCACCATTTCCACTTCCCGTTGAGTTATGGTTAGATCTGGTGTATGAGAAAAAGGAGAAAAAAAGGCGTATCCTGCTGAATAAGACAAAAAAGCTCAGACCAGTGTGAATTCCGGAAACTATGTCAGTTAGATCGGGAGGAAGATCCGGAAATTATGGCGGCTCCCTTATAGATCGCGTAACCGGATAGGAACTGTCAATCCCCTGCTTGAACGGGTTGCTCCTTGGAGGTGACAACCACGG
>JBJTUI010000452.1:0-3204 GCA_046080625.1 Elainella sp.
CAGGTAGCTGAGCGACGAAAAGCCCGTACCAAAGTCATCGATCGCCAGCTGAATGCCGAGCTGCTTGAGCTGGGTCAGGGTCGCAATTGCCGACTCGGCATGGCTCATCAGCACGCTCTCGGTAATTTCCAGCTTCAGGTATTGGGCCGCCAGTTTAGTTTCCCTGAGGATCTGCTCCACCTGTTCACCCAGGTAGGGACTGAATTGTTTGCTGGATAGATTTACATTGACGGTCAGGGGTGGCCAGTCGGGGAACTGGGTCTGCCACTGGCGCAGCTGGCTACAGGCCTGACGCAGAATCCAGCGGCCCATCGGGGCAATCAGGCCCGTCTCCTCGGCAATGGGAACAAACTGGGCCGGTGAAATCAGCCCCTGCTGGGGATGGTGACAGCGCAGCAGAGCCTCGAAGCCCACCAAACGGTTGCTGCGCAGGGAGACGATTGGCTGGTAATACAGCTCCAGCTCTTGCCGATCCACCGCCCGGCGCAGATCGGTTTCCATTTCCAGCAGCGCGACTGCCGAGCTATACATTTTGGGATGGAAGATCGCATAGCGACCCCGCCCTTGCATCTTGGCGCGATACATGGCTAAGTCGGCATCGCGCAGCAGATCCTCGGGCCGGTGCAGCCCCTCAGCGCTGAAGGTAATGCCGATGCTGGCGCTCATGAAAACCTCGCGGCCTTCCAGGTTAAAGGGCTGGGCCAGCGATTGTAAGATGCGTTGGGCAATCGTTGTGGCATTTTCCTGGGTTTTGATGTCCTCCAGCAAAATCACAAATTCATCGCTGCCCAGACGTGCCACCGTATCGTTGGGTCGTACAGAGGCAGAGAGGGAGCGGGAGATTTCGCAGAGCAGCTGGTCGCCGATGCCATGCCCCAGACTGTCATTGATCATCTTGAAGCGGTCCAAATCAATGAACAGGACTGAAATCAGGTAGTCGGGATTATGGCTAGCCAATTCTCCGGCATGGCCCAATCGCTCCATTAGCGCCACCCGGTTGGGCAGACCGGTCAAGGCATCAAACAGCGGGTCCTGGAGATGCTGGACCGGCACCTGCTTCAGGTGAGTAATATCGGTTTGCAGCCCCACCACCCGCACCACCTCATCGGCAACCCGCAGGGCGATTCCTCGGTTCCAGACCCAGCGATAGCTGCCGTCCCGATGCAGCATACGGTGCTCGCTCTCAAAGCGGGGGCTGTTGGCCTCCAGATGGGCCGTTAGCTCTCGCTTCACCCAATAGAGGTCTTCCGGATGAACCCGCTCAAACCAGGTCTCGGGCTGATCTTCAAGTTCGGTTTCGGCATAGCACAGCATCGTCTTCCACTGGGGCGACAGCAGCAGGGTGCCGTTGGCCAGATGCCAGTCCCACAGGCCGTCGGTGCTCGCTTCTAGAGCTAATCTGTAGCGGGTTTCGCTAGCCTGAAGCTGCTGCAACGCCTGGCTTATCTGCTGCTTTTCCTCGCTCACCTGCACCAGACGCTGTAGCAGCTGGCTGCGCTGGAGGGCTGACCGCATGGCCTGTTCTAACCGCTCAGGCGTAGATCGGAGTAAAAACTCAAATTCCGGCCAATTGACTGCCGTAAAAGATCCAATTTGCTCAACGGGTCCAATTCGCTCAACGGGTTCGCAGGTGAACAAAACCAGCCCCACCGGATGGCGGGTGAGCAGGTCGCGCAGTTTCTGGAGCTGAAGCTCAGGCTGGGCAGACTGCACCAGATCCAGGCGGATGCAGGCCAGATCGATCTGCCCGGCTGTGATTACGTCATAGGCAGCTTCCAGACTGTAAACCTGCTGGAGTTGATGGGCAAAGGGCAGCTCGGCCAACTGGCCTGCCAGAGAGTCTACCTGCACCGCTTCAGCAAGCAGAACTCGAAAGGGAGAGTTATCCATAGCAGAAGTGAACGCACCTGCGGATTCAGGTGCTACAGAGGGAATGGAGAGGAAAACGGGGCGAATTGGGTTATCTCTAGCATTCCCCTAGGAGCATTCTTATGCTCATCGCCTGCAGGGCGACAGTGGCGCTGGATCGGGCTGAGCGCTTTGGCCAGTCGGAAACTTGGAGCGGTTGCAGGAGCAAGCCAACTCGATTCAACAGGGGGGATAACGCGGGCAGGAGTTGGATAAATCATTCAGCCGGAAGTGTGAACCAGAGGCCGCGAACCCAGCAGCGCCTCTAGCCAGCTCTAGCGTCCTGTCTTCAGGTTTAGCACATTGCAATATTGGACTACGAGGGCATCAATGCCCGTGATCGCCGTTCCAACAACCACGGCCTCAGCGCCCAGTTCGAGCGCCCGCTGGGCCATTTGAGGGGACGAGATGCCCCCCTCGCAGATCAGCGGTACCGAACGCTGCTGAGCCAGAGTGAGCTGCTGGGCCAGATCGCTCAGCAAATCCCAGCCCGGCGGCGTCAGATGGGCTGTGGCTGCCGTATAGCCGTAGAGCGTGGTGCCGATCCAGTCAACTCCAGCCGCAGCCGCAGCCAGACCCGACTCCAGGGTATCAACGTCGGCCATCACGGCCTTGCCCAACTGATGAATCTGGGCCACCAGTCCCGCAACTGTTTCACCGTTGGGCCGGGGGCGAGTCGTGGCATCAATCGCAATGATGTCTGCTCCGGCCTCCACGATTGCCTGGGCATCCTCTAGCCGGGGCGTAATATACACATCGCAGCCCGGAATCTGCTGTTTCCAGAGGCCGATGATCGGCACCGAAACGCGGGCCCGCACCGCCCGCACATGGCTGGGGCTATCGATCCGCACCCCGACGGCACCGCGTTGAACAGCCGCTTCGGCCATGGCGGCGATCACTTCCGGCTGGTGCAGCGGCGAATCGGCAGGAGCCTGGCAGGAGACAATCAGCCCGTTGAGCAGGGTGGAGTAGAAGGTGGAAATTGGGGCAGGCATGGGGGTGTGGGACAGAGGGCTTTTTGATCATACGGTGTGGGGAGGTGGGGAGGTGGGGAGGTGGAGAGGTGGAGAGGTGGGGAGTGATTTCTGCGTTTTTGGTCTGGCTTGGGTGTATAAAACTATGGGGGAGACAGATCTTTCAGCAATGCTGCTTCTTTAATAGACCTGTTGGGAAATAGGTGATAATGTTTGGCAGATGCAAGATGCCGTCCCAATGCTGAAACTAGAACGCATTCTCAACCAAGACCGCCTGATGCGAGCCATGACAGGTCTCAATCGCAAAGCTTTCGAGGCTCTC
>JBJTUI010000453.1:0-3668 GCA_046080625.1 Elainella sp.
CCACGGGTAAATTGCCGAATCAAAGGCCGGTTGGCGCTGGGTCAGGGCTGAATCAAAGCCCGCTTTCCCAAGCTGCTCTAAAAGGTACGATGTTTCTGTATGATAATAAAGCTTAATTTTTTAAACAAACTCGCTTTGTTGGAGCTGCCCGTATGTTGACCCTCAAGATAGTCGTTTACATCGTCGTGCTTTTCTTCGTCGGGCTGTTTGTGTTTGGCTTTCTATCCAACGACCCCTCGCGGAACCCCAACCGCCGCGACTTGGAATAGGAGTCGATTGCTGTCCGCCAGAGTGGCTGTTCCTGGGGTTAGCTTAACCAAGCTGTTTCCAGCGGGCAATCAGGCTGAGGACAACCGAGTATCGCAGGTGTAAGGCCAGCGGGCTGACACAGTTCGCTGGCTCAATTCTAGTGGCTAAATCTAGTGGCTAAACGCCTTTGACGACTGTGATGAATTAGCCACTGTAATGTGTTAACCACCAGTGAGCAGCCACAGCCCTCGAAGCTGACCTCTGGAACCAGAGGTTATCTGACAAATGTCAGCTATAAGCATCCTGGTACCCGTGATGGTCAGCGTTTCTAGCTCGACCGTCCTAAATTGTTGCGATCTAGCAGTATGCCCTATCCGGTTCCGCCGCCTGTACCGCCAGCTGTTGATCTGGCAGTCGCCACTACCCCCACCCAATCTTCTATTCAGGCTTCTGGGCAGGCTGCTGCTCAGGCTGACGGCGGAGAAGACTCCAGCTGTTCGACGCTGACCTGTTCGGCGCGGGATGTTAATTCTAGGGTTAATTCCACGGGTGCAGCTCCAGATGCCACGCCTGCCCACCCTCCTGTCGGGGCTACCAGTGCTATAGCTGGTGCTGTAACTGCCGACACTACGGCTGCCGATACTACGGCTGCCGATACTACAGCTGCCAGAACTACAGCCACTCTCGCTCCCCCCAGCGCGCAGCCTGAGCCCGTGCGGTTTCAGGTAGGCCCCGGCGTCAGGCAGGATGAAGTTGAGCAGCGTGAAGCCGAGCAGAATGAGATCAGGCAGCGCGAAGCTGAGCAGAATGAGATCAGGCATGCGGTTCGCAGTGCGGCACTGTTGGGTCAGCCCATCACCCTTTATTCGGCCAGCCGTCTGCCCTTGCCAATCGAAGTTCAGGTTGAACCCTCTAGTCAACCCACGACATTTCTGGAGCTGCCCGATCTGGACGATCTGCAACGAGCTCGCTTCTCTCGACGCAGGGCGCGACCGGATGCTGCTCCACCCACCCTGATGCGTCCCAGCCGCCCTTCCAGCGCGTTCGAGAGCCTGACAGGATTCGCCGCCCGTCCTGCTGCCGTGGCCCAGCTCGACTCTGCTCAACCCGCCTCGCCGCAAACTCCCCAGCCCATCCCCCAGCCTGAAAACCCGCTGCCGGAGCCGCTGCCGCTGGACCTGACAGAACCTGCACCGTCGGCTCTGCCCCAGTCCGCACCGGAGCCTGCCGGAGGCCAGATCTTGACGATTCCAACGCCCGAAACCCCGCTAGCTGTGCCAGCTGAAGTTCCCTCCCCGGAAACGACTGTGCCTGTAGACCCGCAGACCGTGGGTGAGGTGGTCGAGGTGCGGGGCGACCGCCAGGAGTTTGACGAACGGCAGCAGATTTTTCGAGCGGATGGCAATGTGGAGGTCCGGTTCCGCCGGGGTGTGCTGACGGCAGATCGGGTGCGGGTGAATCTGACCAATCGGCTGGCTGTAGCCGAGGGCAATGCGGCGCTGCGACGGGGCCAGCAGGTGCTGCGGGGCGAGCGGTTTGAATATAGCTTTGGCCTGAATCAGGGCAACATCCAGACGGCGCGGGGGGAATTACTGCTGCCGGGAGTGAGCCGCGATTTCAATCCGGAGACAACCACGTTCAACCGGATTGGGATTCGACCGGTGACAGAGCAGGTTTCGGCGGCCCAGCCGGTTCAGGTGGTGGGCAGTACGCCGGGGCCGGCCTTTGGTCTGGGCAATCGCTCTGCCAACCAGGGCCAGCTCAACCGCCTGCGGTTTGAGGCCGAGCGGGCCGAGTTTGATGGCGAAACCGTGGTGGCCGACAATGTCAGCATCACCAACGACCCGTTTTCGCCGCCCGAACTGGAGCTGCGCTCTAACCGTGTGACCTACCGCCGCCTGTCTCCGTTCCAGGCCGAAGTGGTGGCCCGCAACCCCAGATTGGTGTTTGACAATGGGTTCTCGCTGCCGCTGCTGGTGAATCGGCTGGTGCTAGACAACCGCGAACGCGATCCGGGGTTTATCAGTTTTGGCTTTGACGAGCGGGACCGGGACGGCTTCTATGTCGAACGGCTGTTCACCGTCTATTCTTCGCCGCTGGTCAATTTCACCGTTTCTCCCCAGCTCCTGATCCAGCGGGCAATTGACCAGGGGGGCTTTCCAACCGACCTCGACCACTATGGCCTCGTCGCCAACGCTGACTTTCAGTTCACCCCAAATACAACCGCCCAGGCAATTTTTAACCTGAGCAGTCTGAACTTCAGCCGGATTGATGATTCGCTGCGGATGAGCCTGCGGGCCCAGCAGCGGGTGTTCAACCACACGGTGGCGCTGGAATATAGCTACCGCAACCGGCTGTTTAACGGGTCGCTGGGCTTTCAGGATATCCACAGCAGCATTGGCTTAGTCGTCACCTCGCCTCGCTATATCCTGGGCAACAGCCAGATCAACCTGTCCTATCAGGGCAGCGTCCAGTACATCAACGCCCAAACCGATCAGGCCGAGCTCTACAACTTTGGCCTGCCGGATCGCGACCTCAGCTGTATTGACAGGGACGATCGCAACATCACTGGCAACGGCTGTGCTGACTTGACCCGCTATCAGGCAGCCGTCACCCTGAGCCGCCTGTTTTTCCTCTGGGTGGGCACTGCCCTGCCCGCCACCCCAACGGAAGGGCTGCGCTATTCGCCGACGCCGATCACGCCCTTTGTCGGCATCAACCTGGACACCAGAGGGGTGTACAGCGGCTACAGCAGTGGCGATCACCAGGCCAGCCTGCGGGGTGGGGTGACGCTGTTAGGCCAATTTGGCCAGTTCTCGCGCCCCTTGTTTGACTACACGGCGTTTTCGTTAGGCTATGCCAATACGCTGCTAGACGGTGAATCGCCGTTTTTGTTTGATCGGGTGGCCGATGAGCAGGTGCTGACCGCCAGCCTCACCCAGCAGATCTATGGGCCGCTGCGGTTTGGTGTCCAGGTGAGCTATAACCTGACCTCGGGCGACGATATCGATACGGTCTATACGCTGGAATATAGCCGCCGCACCTATACGATTAGCGCCAACTACAGCACGGGTCGCCGGGCTGCGGCTCTGACTTTCCGGCTGAATGATTTCAACTGGACGGGCGACGCTGGCCCCTTTTCGGGTTTGGGGAGTGACTCGGTTGAAGATGGGGTTGTGAACGTTAACTAGCTGCCCTCCAGGTCACAACGGTCTGGCTGCGGGCGCTAGGCAAACTGCGGTGTTGCCCAGAATTGCTGTAATTGTTTTGAGAAGATAAATTTGGTTCTTCCAGAATTGCCGTGGTTGCCACTAGATATGGAATTTAGTCATTTCCAGGAGATGAACCGCTTCAGGTTGAACCAAAGCGTTCATAGCCCCGCAGATCGAGGGTTAAGCGCTGAAAAATCCGTTTGACAT
>JBJTUI010000454.1:0-3800 GCA_046080625.1 Elainella sp.
CCAATCGTCCTGCAACCCAGACAGATCAGCGACAGCAGCGGCAATATGGCAGCCGCAGGCCCTATCGGCAGCTTCCAGATCAACATTACTAATCCTTTCAACCCGCTGTCGGGCTATGGTCTGGTGAATGCAGCGGCGGCAGTGGCGCGAGCAGCTGGGCAGCCAGCCTTTCCCGAGGTGGCCGATGCAGCGGAGCTGCGCCTGTTTGGGGTCGATCAGGTTAAAGCGCCCGAAGCCTGGACCCAGGGCTATCGTGGCCAGGGGGTCGTAGTGGCCGTGATCGATACCGGCGTCAACTATATCAGCCCCTTTCTCAGTGACAGCCTCTGGCAGAATCCGGGCGAGAATCCGCTGGACGGCATCGACAACGACCGCAATGGCTATATCGACGACTATCGGGGCTGGGACTTCGTTCGCAATACCAATATTCCGATTGACGATGACCGGGAAGGCCATGGCACCTTTGTCGCCGGGATCGTCACCGACGCCGACCTGGGAATTGCCCCCGATGCCCGCATCATGCCGCTCAAAATTGCCAGCCTCGACTCTCCCTCACCGCCCGACGAGCGAGTCGCCCAAGCGATTGATTACGCCGTCAACAATGGAGCCCGAATCATCAACCTCAGCTTTGCCGGTCCCCTCAGGCCCACGACCCGTTTGCAGCAGGCGATCCGCTCCGCCCGCCAGAACAACGTTCTGTTTATCGCAGCAGCTGGCAACCAGCGGCAGCTAGGAGCCACCGAAGCCGCAGACCCAGCCCTGTTTGCCGCCGAGGAGGATCTGGGAATCGCGGCTGGCGCGGTCGATCGCAGCAGCGGCTTTGCCGCTTTCTCTAACCCGGCAGGCGGTCGTCCGCTCAACTATCTGGTGGCCCCAGGCGTAGAGGTCTATTCAACCGCCCTCAACAGCACCACTGCCGACCAGAAATCAGGTACCTCATTCGCGGCCCCAGCCATCGCCGGAGTAGCCGCCCTGATGCTGAGCGCCAACCCCAACCTCACCCCCGACCAACTCGAACAAATCCTGATCGACACCGCCACTCCCGTTTAGCCCACCCCCTATCTCCCCATCGCCCCATCTCCCCATCCCCCCACTTCCCCCATCCGCTGCCGCACATACTCGTAGGCCGCAATCGCCGCCGCCGTTTGGACATTCAGCGACTCCACTAGGCCAAACTGGGGGATCGTCAGCCGCCAATCGGCCAAGCCCTGTAGAGCAGGTGGAATCCCGGTCAGCTCCTGGCCCAACAGCAGCACCGACCGGGTCGGAAACTGGAAGCGGGTCAGGGGCCAAGCCTGGGGATGGGACTCCAGCGCCAAAATTGCGTAGCCCTGCTGTTTCTGCTGCTGGAGCCAGGTAGGCAACTCGGCCAACGGACAGGACTGGAGGGGCTGCCACCGCTGACTGGAGGCCGCTACCGCCCTGAACAGAGGATTCTGGGCCAGCTGCAAATCGGCCAGCACCAGAGCCTCCAACCGAAACGCTTCTGCCGTGCGGCAAAGTCCGCCTAGATTGGTTGGGTTTTGCACTAAACTGGCACAAACCACGAGCTGATGGCGCGGTAGACTGCTGTAGCTCTGGCGATTGGCGGGACGGTGCTGGGGCTGGCTCACGCAAGTTTCATTACAAACAGGACAGATATCAATTCTTTTTGAAGCTGTACAAACTCAAAGGGGGCAAGGGGGCGCAGGCTCATCGAAAATTGGTAAGAGAGGGTTAGCCGAAAATTTAGGCAGAAAAACTTGGGCAGGTGAAATCTGTATGGGTGAAATTTGAGCAAGACTGTACCTAATCAAGCTTGGCTGATCTAGGTTAGCCTAGCAGACCCAATTCTGATTCTGCCGACCCAGCCTGTTCTTGAAAACCACGACCTCTGCTTCCATTGCTCCTGTTCCTGCCGCTGCCATTGGCCCCCTCTACGCCATGCTGGCCTACGGCAGCTGGGGCCTGCTGCCCATCTACTGGAAATTTTTTCTCCAGGTGTCGCCCGTCGAAGTTCTGAGCCACCGAATTCTCTGGTCGGCTCTGTTTCTCTGCGGCTTGCTCTGGATGCAGCGACGCCACGCTGAATTTCGTCAGGTCTGGCAGCCCCAGCGGCTGCGGGCGCTGCTGCTAACGGCCCTGCTGCTGGCCTTCAACTGGGGAATTTACATCTACGCTGTCAACAGCGACCGGGTGATCGAATCCAGCCTCGGCTATTTCATTAATCCGCTGGTCAGCGTCCTGCTAGGGTTTTTGTTTCTGAAAGAGCGGCTGCGGCGCGGTCAGCAAATCGCCGTACTGCTGGCTGGCCTGGGGGTGGCCTACTTCGTCTGGCAGTTTGGCACAGTCCCCTGGATTGCGCTGGCGCTGGCGGTTTCGTTTGCCTTCTACGGCCTGCTGCGCAAGGTGACAGCCGTGGCTCCGATGGCGGGTCTGGCGGTCGAAACCCTGCTGATCACACCGATTGCCATCGTCATTCTGGCCTATGAGTCGAGTACTGGCAACGGCCACTGGGGCGAGGGCTGGCTGACGCTGCTGTTCATCGGCTGTGGCGTGATTACCTCAATGCCGCTGCTCTGGTTTAACAATGCGGCCAAGCGGCTCAAACTGGCCACCCTCGGGTTTTTCCAGTACATGGCTCCCAGCATTCAGCTCGGGCTGGGCGTGTTTCTCTATCGTGAACCGTTCACTCCCACCCACCTGATCACGTTTGGCCTAATCTGGACGGCGCTGGTGCTCTATAGCCTGTCGGCCTTTGCCAGCAGGGAACCCGAGAAGTAAAAGGCACTAGACAACTGGGCTAGACAACTGGGCTGAACAACTGGGCTGAACAACTACTGGGCTAATCAGAGGATGCATCTGGTGTTTCAGGACTGGTGATCGCCATAATTTCCTCTAAACAGAAGTTATGCACCAAATCGCGCAGTCTTGAGGCCAGCTGTTGATGGCTGGCTGGAATTTGTTCAATCAGCTGTAGCAACAATTCCTCGTCAGCAGTTTGGGCAGCTCGGTGCAGGCGGTCCATCCAATCGCTGGACATAACGCCGAGCTGCTGGTGCAGCAATGGGGCTGACTCTGGCGCTTCGGAAGGCAGTTTCACCTCAGTATAGAGATATTGCACACCCAGATATTGGGTCATTTTCTCCAGCAGCACCGTCTCCGAAACAGGTTTACGGACAAAATCATCGCAACCAGCCGCTAAAATCGAAACCCGCTCTTCCTCAAAGGCACTGGCCGTGAGGGCAATAATCGCCGTGTCTCGACGGTCGGCTGTTGAACTGCCGGTGGCTTCTGAACTGTCAGACTCCGCAGCCCTTGAGGTTCCGACGCTAGACTGTGAGGCAGCAGATTGTGAAGCGGCAGCAGATTGTGAAGCGGCAGACTGTGAGGCGGCAGACTGTGAAGCGGCAGACTGTGGGACAGCGGACCTGGCGGCGATTTCGGCACGAATCTGTTGGGTCGCCGCATAGCCATCTAGAACCGGCATTCGGATATCCATCCAGATCAAATGGGGCACCCACTCGCGCCATTGGGCAATCGCCTCCTCGCCATTCTGGGCAGACCGAACTTCAAACCCCAACATCACCAGAAGTTCTACCAGAAACTGTCGGTTGGCCCAGTTATCTTCTGCAACCAGAATCCGGTAAGAGGGCTGACCTGGGGCTAATCGCAATACCCGCTGGCTGGACTGGGCTGCTTGGAAGGCCAGAGCCTCCACTCGCTGGCACTCGATTGTAAACTCGAAAAGACTTCCCTGGGACAGTACGCTTTTAACCGCCAACTCCCCGCCCATCAGGTGAACAAACTGACGGCTAATC
>JBJTUI010000455.1:0-7571 GCA_046080625.1 Elainella sp.
ACCTATCTGGATGAAGTGCTGACCATGTCTGCACTGATGAATGCCACGACAGGCGACTCGCGGTGGCAGCAGCGCTATACCCAATATGAACCGAAGCTAGAAGCTGCGATCCAGGAATCGATCCAGCTCGCGCCCCAGGCCTATCGAGCTAGCGCCGCCAGCACAGATCTGGCCAATCAGGCGCTGGTCGGCATGGAGAAACGATCCTTTGAGCTGGTCAGGCAGGGAAAATATAAGGCGGCTCTGGCTCTGCTGTCGGGGCAGAACTATCAGCTGCAAAAGCAGATCTACGCGGAGGGAGTCGCTGTTCGCAATCAGCTGATTCAGGCCCAGATTCAGAACAGAATAACTGCCTATCGCCAGCAGCTCCTATGGGCAGGTGTAATTCTCGGCTTTTGTCTGCTGATCCTGGGTGCAGCATGGCTATTGGTACTGCGAATCCTCCAAACCTACCTCCAGACCCAAAATCTGGCCCAGATCGCCCTGGAAGCAGCCAATCAGCAGCTGGAGCAGCAGGTGCAGGAGCGAACCCAGATGCTGAGGCAGAGAACGCTGGATTTACAGCAAGCGCTGCAAACACTCCAGAGCCAGCAGATGCAGCTGGTGCAGTCGGAAAAGATGTCGAGTTTGGGGCAGCTTGTGGGGGGCGTGGCCCATGAAATCAATAACCCGATCAGCTTTGTCCACGGCAATCTTTATCACATCGAAGAATACACCGAAGATTTACTAGAGTTAATTTTGCTGTATCAGCAGCAGTATCCCGAGCCGCCCCATTCAATTCAGGGCAAGATCGCCAGCATCGACCTGGAGTTTCTCCAGACAGATTTGAGCAAAATTCTTCAATCTATGCAGGCTGGAACTGATCGAGTCCGTCAGATTGTCCTGCGATTGCGCAACTTTTCCCGCATGGACGAGGATGGCCTGAAGCAAGTCAACATTCATGATGGTCTCAACGACACCCTGATGCTACTCCAACATCGGCTCAAGGCAACCGCTACACGGCCTGAGATTCCGGTGCTGCGCGACTACGGCAACTGCCCTGAAATTGCCTGTTATCCAGGTCCTTTGAATCAAGTATTTATGAACATTCTGGTGAACGCAATTGAGGCAATTGAAGTCCTGCTTGATGAACCAGATTTGTTAGAGCCAGACTTGTTAGAGCCAGAGCTATTAGAGTCAGGGCTCTCAACAGAGCACCATAGCCAATTTCGGGGCATCACGATTACAACCGAGCTGGTTTGTGAATCACACCCTGAGCCGCAGGCTGACGAGCATTTGCAGCAGTCAGCCGGTAGTTTCTCTGGCCTCATCGAGTGGCTACAAATCACGATTGCCGATCAGGGGGTAGGCATTGCCGCAAACGTTCTGCCGCGTATCTTCGATCCCTTCTTCACCACGAAGCCAGCAGGCAAAGGCACCGGGCTGGGAATGTCGATTAGCTATCAGATCATCACCCAAATGCACCGAGGCCTTATCTCCTGTAGCTCCGTCCCTGGCCAAGGCAGCCAATTTGTGATTCGGCTGCCCCTCCAGACCGCCGAAACTGGACTGGATACGGAGATTAACCTGCAAATCGTTGGCGCATGAACTCGCGAAAACAGGTCACTTTGGCGGGCAGCAGTCGCCGGGACTCGTGCAGCAGGTAGAGCTGGCCCTGAGCGGCCAGCGACCAGTCAGACAAAACGGGAGCCAGCGTCCCTGTGCGGCAGTCCGCTTCACAGAGCAGGCGCGGCAGGGAAGCAATTCCAGCTCCGGTCAACGCGACCTGCTTGAGCCAGGCAAAATCGTTGGCCAGCAGGTGAGGGGTCAGGCTGAGGCGTTGGGTAACGTTGCCCAAGGCAAACTGAATCGGCTTGGCGCTCTGGCAGATTTGATGGAGCAGCAGGCGATGCTGGTTGAGCTCGGCCAGGGTGGCAGGAGCGGGCCGTTGAGCCAGGTAAGCCGGACTGGCAAACAGCTGGATCGGCAGTTGGGCCAGCCGGTAGACGATGTATTGGGAATCGGTCAGGGCAAAGGCGGCTCGAAACGCCACATCGATTTGATAGGCGGCCAGATCCAGAAACGTCTCGGTCATGATCACCTCAACGCTGATCTGGGGATATCGGATCATGAACTCGGCGATCAGCGGCGCAAATACATATAAACCCAAATCGACCGGCATCGTGACCCGCAAATGGCCCGAGGGTTCCAGCCGGGCATCGTGCAGTTCAGTTGCCCCCTCATCCAGCAGGGCCAGAGCCTGGACAACTCGACGCTGAAAGGCCAGCCCTTCTTCGGTGGGCGAGACGGCGCGAGACGTACGGTTCAACAGCCTCACCCCTAGCTGCTGCTCTAGCCGGGTGATCCGCCGACTCACCGTGCCCTTGGTTTCACCCAAAATCTGGCCAGCCCGCGTCAGCCCGCCGTGATCGATCACAGCACAGAGCGCCCGCAAGTCGGCTAAATCTCCCTGGATTGTTTCCATTTCTGCAACAAAGTGTTCTATTTAAGCTAATTGTTTCAGAAATGCGGGACGAATACAATTCAAGTATCAACTTTCGAGCCACTGAGAAACCCATTATGAGCACCAACGCCACGAGCATTGATTTGAGAGCCGCCTTCGAAGAGATCAGAACCCTGGTGCTGAACGGTCAGGCCATGGAAGCCTTCGAGAAATACTACGGCGACGATGTAGTGATGCAGGAAAATGACTACCCGCCTACCATCGGCAAGGAGGCCAACCGCCAGCGCGAGCTGGAGTTTTTCAGCAAAATCACCGAATTTCGCGGCCTGGAGCTGAAAAGCGTTGCCTTTGGCGACGACGTGATCATTTCGGAATGGTTCGCCGACTATACCCATGCTGACTGGGGCAACCGCACCTACCAACAGGTCTCAGTGCAAAAATGGCAGAACGGCAAAGTCGTACATGAACGGTTCTACTACGCCAGCTAGCATCTCTTGAGAACTTCGGGGAGGCTCGGTTTGACTCCAGTTGTCTGTCCGACAGGTCGGGCTGGGCCTCCAAGTTTAAATCTAGATATGTTTAAATCTGAGTATATTGAGCGCAATTCGACGCCGATGTTTCAGTCTATTTTTACTAGAATGAACCTGAATATGCAAAAGTTCCCTACCCTGTTTATTTCCCACGGAGCCCCTACAGTTGTAATCGATCCTGCCCTGCCGGGAAAAGCAATGCAGCAGCTCGGTCAGCAATTATCACAACTCGCCCGACCGGAGGCGATCCTGGTGATTTCAGCCCATTGGGGCACGGCCATTCCTACGGTCAGCGATGCCGCTCAACCGGAAACCATCCACGATTTCTCCGGCTTCCCGCCAGAACTTTACAGCCTGCACTATCCGGCGGTCGGTGCCCCTGAATTGGCCAGTCAGCTCTTGGAACACCTGATACAGGCAGGGTTAGAGGCTGCCCAACAGCCCCATGGACTCGATCACGGAGCCTGGATTCCGCTGCATCTGATGTTCCCCCAGGCCGATATTCCCGTGCTTCAGCTCTCGATCCAGCCCCGATTAGATCCGGTCCACCACTGGCAGGTAGGAGCAGCCCTGCAACCCCTGCGCGACCGGCTGCTGATCATCGGCTCCGGCCAGATTACCCACAATCTGCGCGCCCTCGATTATGGAGCTGCGGCTGGCCCCGCCAACTGGACCCAGGAATTTACCGCCTGGATGCAACAGCAGATCGAGACCAGAAATCGGGAGTCCCTGATCAACTACCGCCAGCAGGCTCCCCATGCCATCCAGGCCCACCCCACCGAGGAGCATCTGCTGCCTTTGTTTACGGCGCTGGGCGCGGCTGGTCCAACCTACAAAGCCGAGCGGTTGGACTGGGGAGTATCGTTTGGGACGCTGGCCTGGGACAGCTATTTGTTGTTCGAGGCGGTTGCCGAAACCGGTTCGGAGGCAAAAATGGCCGCATCTTGCTGAAAGGCTTTGAACTCCAGGGCATTACCGCTGGGATCAAGCAAAAACATCGTGGCCTGCTCACCCACTTCGCCTTTAAACCGGATATAGGGCTCAATTACAAACTTCACGCCCTGAGCCTTGAGAGCAGCAGCCAGCTTTTCCCACTCGGCCATCTCTAAAATCACCCCCCAGTGCTGCACCGGCACTGCCTTACCATCGACCGCATTGGTCGGCGGATTTGGAGTATCGGAACAAAGGTGGGCCGTGATTTGGTGGCCAAACAGGTTGAAATCAATCCAGCGGTCGGCGGTGCGCCCTACAGTACAACCCAGCACGCTCTCATAAAAATGGCGAGTTTGGGCTAGATCACGCACCGGAAACGCGACGTGAAAGGGTCGAATCGACATAAAACAGCACCCACCTTAAGCAAACAAAACCAAACATTCAGCAGTCCAGGATTAATAGTCCAGAATCAATAGTCCAGGATTAATTCTAACGAAGCGGCGGGGAACAGTCCGCCTCCGAATAGTCAGCAGGCAGCAGCGGCAGAAAATCACGGTAGCCCATCAATATTTGTAAAACAGTGCCGGTATTCATTCAGGTGACATCGAATCTATCTAGCATCGAGATGCCCTTCTCCATCCTGAATGCCTCTTACCCTAGGTTCCCCCATGGCACTTCGTTTTACACCCCGTCAAATCATCCAGCGCTTTGCGATCAACGCCACACAACGGTTTACGCCAGTCGCTCTGGCTGCAGCCGATTTCAACCGCGACGGGGCTCTGGATATCGTGACCAATGGCTTTTATCTATTCTTGGGCAGGGGCAACGGCAGCTTCAGCCCAGTGGCTTTGCCCACCGATTTACAGCAGCTTTCGTTCAATCAGCCTGCTGTCGCCGACCTCAATCGCGACGGCAACCCGGATCTAATCAGCCTGGGAAGCGAAATTCAAACCTGGTTGGGAGACGGGCGCGGCGGCTTCACCGCTGCCCAGCGATTTGCTGTAGGGCCAGTCAGTCAGAGTGTGATCAGCGATTTGAACGGCGATCGCAATCCCGATGTCGTGGTGATCAAGGCTGGGCGCGCTCAGTCAGCCACGCAATCCGTGACAATCCTGCTGGGCAACGGCAGTGGGTTCACAGCGCCCCAAACCGTGACCACTCAGGGCCGCCCATGGGCTGCTGCTGCTGGCGATTTTAATGGCGACGGCAAGCGAGATCTGGTGCTGCTCAACAGGGTGTCCCATAGCGAGGCAACCGGCAGAAACCGCTCGACCCGACAGCTCACGCTTTTGCTCGGTCGGGGCAACGGCACGTTTCGCACTGCTGACTCCACGCCGATTAAGGCTAATCAATTCAGCCAGTTAGTTGCTGGCGATTTTAACCGCGACGGTACCGCAGATTTAGCAGTTGGTTCAAACCAGACGGTCACGGTGCTGTTGGGCAGTCAGCAGGGGCTGAACCCACATCGCCAGGTTTCAACCGGGTTTACCTTGGTCGAGAACTTGACCACAGGCAATTTTACCGGCGATGGCAACCTCGACCTAGCCATCACTGAGTCTGACGTTGGCTATACCGGCTTTCGCGTGATGCAGGGCGACGGTCAAGGGGATTTTGACTCACCTTCACGCGCCTTCGGCACTTCGGTTGACTATGATCACTCGGAGGAAGCCAACGCCTACAGCGCCATCAAGGGGGATTTCAATGGCGACGGTAACCTCGATCTGGCCACCGCCGACGGAGCTTCCTATACCAGCGGCACAGTCACGGTCTTCCTCAACGCCAGATCTGGACGAGCTGGGGCGCGACTAGGCCAGGGCAGAACTGCGGTTGATCTGGTTACAGGACTACCATCAGCCTCGGCTGAGCTTGGTGTTGGGCATCATCCTGCGAGTCAGACGACCAGCGTGATCGGGCCAAGGCTGGATATCAGACCTCGGCCAGTTTCTCTAGAGGTGAGCGAATTGGCGCAGCGTTTTAGCACAGGCTGGGGCAGAAGGAGCAGTCTGCCGCTCGATGGCTGGCTTGCAGCCAGTCCTCCGGGTCTCCCGACCAGCTCCGATCGAACCGATTTTGGCCCCAGCGTCTGGGAGCAGGGTTCCGGGAGGCCGAGGTAACCCGCATCTGAGTCCAGCTAATATCCAGCTAATAGCTGAGCACAGAATTCATGCCTGCAATGCACCTCCAGACAATCAGCCCCAGATAATCAGCCCCAAACAATCTAGGGGCAGGCTTCCCTTATCCTGAAGACATCAGCTATCGCGCACTGGAGATCAACAGATGTCTTTAGAAACCTACTACACCCTGGGCAAATCGGGCTTGCGGGTTAGCCGGTTGGCACTGGTTGCCATGACCTTTGGCACAGAATGGGGCTGGGGGGCTGACCAGGAGACAGCACGCCAGTTGTTCAACACCTATGTTGATGCAGGCAGCAACCTGATCGATACCGCAGATCTCTATACCGGCGGTACCAGCGAAAGCTGGCTGGGTCAGTTTGTGGCCGAGCGCAACCTGCGCGACCGGGTCGTGATCGCCACCAAGTTTAGCTACAACGCCGAACCCGGCAACCCCAACGCAGGCGGCAACGGGCGCAAGAATCTGCTGCGGGCGGTGGAAGGTTCACTGAAGCGACTCAACACTGATTACATCGACCTCTACATTCTGCACACCTGGGATCAGATCACGCCCGCAGCAGAGGTGATGCGGACGCTGGATGATTTGGTGCAGTCTGGCAAAGTGCGCCACATTGGCCTCAGCGATACCCCGGCCTGGTATGCCGCCCGTGCCCAAACCCTGGCCGAATGGCGCGGCTACGAACCAATCAGCGCGCTCCAGCTCGAATATTCTCTGGTCGAACGCAACATCGAGCGCGAGTTTGTGCCCCTGGGGTTAGAACTGGGCATGGGGATCATGGTCTGGAGTCCGCTGGCCAGCGGTCTGCTGAGCGGCAAATATCGCCCCAGCCAGGGCAGTTTCAGCGGGGAAGGGCGATTGGAAACCGTAAAAGGGACGCCCAACCCGGCCTTTCAGAAAACCAGCGAACGTAACTGGCAGATTGTGGCGGCCCTGGAAGCCGTTGCCCAGGAGCTGAGCCGCAGCATGGCTCAGGTGGCGAACTGGGCAGCCCACCAGCCCGGCGTCGGCTCTGTGATTGTGGGTGCCACCAAGCTGCACCAGCTGGAAGATAACCTGAAAGCGCTGGAATTCCAGATCCCAGCCGAGCTGTTGTTCCGGCTCAACCAGGTGAGTCAGCCTGAAGCCCAATTCCCCTACACTTTCTTCGGCCCAGAAATCCAGGCCATGATCCACGGTGGCAAGCCGGTCGGACAGAAGCCGATCGGATATGCACCAGCAGGGACGGTAACGGGGTGAGTTGCTGCCTCACTTTCCCAATTCTCCACAGGCCACGCTCAACGCGGCTGTACCAGATCCTTCACTTGCTCAGCCGGAAACAGGCCAAACCAGGCCAAGTTCTGCACGTAGTAGGCCTGATCATTGTCCCAAATACCGTTCTTGTAGGTCGCTAGCAGCTTTTGCCGCACTTCAGTTGCCATGTCCTGATCAACCAGCAGCAGAGCCGGATAGAGCATGGCATATTGGCTGGTAGCCTCGTAGCGAGCAGTGGCGTAGCCTCGTAGATTGATCCGGGCCGGAATTTTTTGATTCTG